>DASVTJ010000777.1:0-21183 GCA_036387635.1 Duganella sp. | reverse complement strand
GAATCGGTCGTCGCCGAAGATATCGGCAAGCTGCCCGATAACAATGTCGTCGAAGCGCTGCAACGCGTCACGGGCATCCAGGTGACCAACCGTTCCGGCGGCGAAGTCGGCACCTTGTCCATCCGTGGCCTGCCCGACGTTCAAACCACCTGGAACGGCCGCTCCATTTTTACCGCGTCGGGCACGCAGGTCGCGCTGCAGGACATTCCGTCGACCCTGGTTCGCCAGATCGACGTTTACAAGACGCGCGACGCCAGCCAGTTGGAAACCGGCATTGCCGGCCAGGTTGACGTCAAGTCGCTGCGGCCGTTCGATTTCAAGGGTCAGAAAGTGTCGCTGTCGGCGCGTGGAACCTATCTCGATCCCGCCAAAACGACGAACCCGCAGCTCAGCGGCATGTATAGCAACCGTTGGGAAACCGGCATCGGCGAAATCGGCGCCCTGGTCAATCTGTCGGGCTCCCGGACCCGATACCGCAATGAAAGCGTGACGCCGGGCGCCATGGTGCCGTTCACCAGCCCGAATGCCGCCGAAGTTCCCGCAGGTTACACGCCCTTGCAGCGCATTACCGAGCCCGGTATCTGGACGCCGGGTACTCGCACCGGCTTGCCGACGGCGGCCGGTTCAACGCTGAACTTCAACGGCAAGGCGTATCCTTATTACCTGGCGCGCGACGCCGTTTTCCAAAGCGACGTCAAAGGCGAGCGCGAGCGTCCCGCCGCCAATATCGCATTGCAGTGGAAGCCGAACAGCAGTTCGGTCTATACCTTCGAATCGATGTACAGCGGTTATCGTGACAAGTCCTTCGACCAGTTGTTGTTCAGCTTTGTCGACTGGTGGGGCGATCTTGGCAGCAATCCTGCCGGGTCGATCACGACCTTCCCTGGAACCAACATCGTCAAGAGCCGTAACGTCGGTAGCGTCTATGGCTTCAACAGCGGCGCCTACAACACGTCGGCGACCGATTCCCGCGTGGTTGCCCTGAACGGCAAATGGGAGCTCGGCGACAGGCTGAAGCTGGACGGTGACCTGTCGTACCAATCGAGCAGCTTCCATTCGGAATTTACAGCGACACGGATCGATCGCGTCGCACCGTCGATCAACGTCGACTTCAACGCCGGCGGCGGCAACACGGCGTTCGGATTCAATAACAATGCCGACCTGGTCGACCCGACCAAGTGGAACGTTGCGCAGTTCTACGATAACGCCAACCGCAACAAAGGCAGCGCCGCCACCGCCAATCTGACGGGTGTCTACGATACCAACTGGGGTCCGCTGGAGACGATCCAGTTCGGCGCGCGCTTCGACAACCGCAAGGCGTCGGAGGCCAACCGCACGCAATCGGGCTTTTTGGGCCGCAACCTCGCCTCGCTGGGTCCGGAGTATGCCTCCACCAATTCGGGCTTCGGCACCGACATTTCGGACGTTCCGCGCAGCTGGATCGAGCCCAATGGCTACTACATCCGCGACAATATCGACGCATGGCGTCAGCTCTATAACGCGGCCGATCCCAACTTCCAGACGTCGGACCAGCTGCGCCTGCAGAAGACGTTCCAGGTCGAGGAAAAGACGAGCAACCTGTTCTTGATGGGCAACACCAGCAACGAGCTGTTCGGCCGTCGCCTGCGCGGTAATTTCGGCGTGCGCTACGTCAAGGTCGATACCGACATGGACTTCTATAAGGTCGATGCCACCACCAAGGCGGTCACGCCGACCGGTGCCAGCAAGTCGACCAGCAAGTTCCTGCCCAGTATGACGCTGATTTACGACGCCTCCAAGGACGTGGTGCTGCGCGCTAACTATGGTCAAACCCTGCGCCGGCCGAGCTTCGGTAGCCTCAATCCTGTCTTGCAGCTCGGTGACGACGTGTCCAGGGTGGGTTATGGCTCCGGCAGCGGCGGCAATCCGGACCTGAAACCGACGCGTTCCACCAACCTCGATCTGACGGCCGAGTGGTATTTCCAGAAGGACAGCGCACTCTACGGCACTGCGTTCAAGCGCAAGATCGACGGCCTGGTCGTGGACCTGCGCCGCAAGGTGCACGTCGATCCGGCCAACGATCCGTTCCGCAACTCGACCTCGGGCGGCGACCATACGAACGGCTATGACTACGTCATCAGCTCGCCGGTCAACGCTTCCGACGGTACAATCAAGGGCATCGAGCTGGGCTTGATCTACTTCCCGAAGGGACTGCCCAGCCTGCTGGACGGTCTGGGCTTCCAGGGCAGCTATACGCGCCTCAGCTCGTCGCAGAACGTGCCTGAAGCCAATGATGCCGGCGACATCGTCTCGCAGCTCGAGACCCCGTTCTTCGGTGTCTCGGACAGCTCGTACAACGCCACCCTCGCTTACGAAAAGGGCCCGTTGAGCGCGCGCTTGTCCTATGTCTGGCGCTCCGGCTTCCTCTCCAGCAACGAAGCGGCCTTGTTTGCCAATCCGATCGGTATCTGGCGTCATCCGGAAAAGAGCGTGGATATGCAAGTGTCCTATAAGATCAACGAGAGCACGTCGGTCGATATCAGTGGCGTCAACTTGACCAACGAAATGCAGCAGCAGTACTACCGCTTCGGCGACGCGGGTAATACGCAGATGACCAGTTTCGGCACGCTGCAGATCGGCCGCTCGGTGTCGGCCGCCGTCCGCGTGAAGTTTTAAGCGCATCAAGCTGTGATGTAGCGCCGCCAGCGGCTCGGGGCGGATTACGCCGTTCCGGCTAATCCGCCCCGTGGCGCAGTCTTATTTCTCGGTGTTGAACCGCTTGGTTATCGCAACGCCGGTCGCCGGGGTGACGTCGCGCGTGTCGATATTGAGCTCGGTGACCGCCGTGATGCCGCCGGCCGGGTTGGCCGTCCTCACACCGCCCAGGTAATGCTTGCCTTGTTCCAGGCCGCTCCAGTTGACAATGACCGGGCTGGTGCCGCCGATGTGCACCGACGCCGGCCCGCTGACCTTCATGCCTCCCTTGGTGTCGTTGGGGATCGCGGTGGCGTAGGACAGCGTGTAGTTGGTGCTGGCGCCGTTCTTGAGCTTGTAGCCAAGCACGCAGGCCTTGAACACGCCCATCGGCGGCGACACCAGGGTCACGCTTTCGTTGGAGTCGGTGTGGGCGCTGAAGGCGACCACGTTGTTCCATTGGTCCAGTACGGCCAGGTCGAGATCGTCATCGGCGCCGCCCGCCGTGTCGTGATTGCTCAGTTCGAAACGCGCCAGCATCGTTTGCTTCGGAATCGCCAGTGTGACCGCCTTGACCCCGGGACCGCGCGCCACGCAGGCTCGCTGAATGTCCTCCAGCGCCTCCAGCGAGCCCGGCGTGGCCTGGGTTACCGTTTGCGCCAGCCGCGTGTACTCGCGCATGCCGGCCCGCTCAACAGTCAATTTTCCGTCGAAACCCGTCTGCACGTCGATCTGCCGGCTACCGCTGGTGGTGGTGGCGGAAACCAGTTCGGGTGCTTCCACGCCGTCGTTGTAACGTGCCTGCAGCGGGCTGCGTACGTTGTGCTCGGCATCGTTCCACACCAATTCACCGGTAGTCCAGATGCCGGGCATGGCGCTGGTGCGCGTCAGGCCGACCGTGTAGGTTTGCTTTTCGCCCGGGGCGAGCTGCAGGGTCGACGGCGTCACGGTGACGTCGAAGCCGTCGAGCGTGCTGGTGGCCGTGTAGATGGCGGCCTTGTCGCCGACGTTGGTGACGCTGCGGGTGATGCTTTGGCGGCCGACCACGCCGGGCAGCGAGATCGAGGCCAGGTTCAGCGCCTGGCCCTTGATCGCGCCGTTGTTGCAGTCGCTGACTTCGCCGGTGATGCCGCACACGTATTTCAGGTAGTCGGCGGCGGCGATGTCGTACACCAGGCCCGGATCGGCGGCACCGTTGGGCACCACCATCCCGGCACCTTGGCCCCAGGGCAGGGTGCCGTCCTGGTCGCCGGTCAGGGCGGTCGGCAGCACGGTGCGGGTGGTGGTCATCAGCGCCGACTTGATGGCGGCCGGCGACCAGCCGGGATGGCGCTGCTTGAGCAGCGCGGCCAGGCCGGCCACGTGCGGCGTCGCCATCGACGTGCCCGACATGAAGGTCGAGCCGCTGTAGGACGGTGCGGTGCCGGCCACGACCGCGGCGCGCTGGGCGGCGCTCAGACTGGGCGAAACGCCGGCCAGGATATCGACGCCGGGCGCGGCCATGTCGGGTTTGAGAACGCCGGGATCGAAGCGGTTCGGACCGCGCGACGAGAATTCGGCCAGGGTCGGCCCGTAGGTGCTGGTCAACACGCTGGCCGACATGGCGGCGGTGCGGGCGCCGGCACCGGCGGCGTAAGCGTCGATTGCCGCGCCGTCCTCCTGGCGCATGTGGACCGTTGGCACGCTGTAGATGTCGATCACCGGGCCGTTGCCGTCATCGAGCATGATCATGCCGACGCCGCCGGCGGCCAGCACCGCGTCGGCCTTGGCGGCGCGACCGTTATTGCCGCGCTGGCACACCACCACCTTGCCGGCGACCTTGGCGCGGTCGAGCTGGACACCGTTGGCGTCGGCCGCGCTCAGGCACAGCGCCGCCGATTCGGCGCTGGCGCCCGGTGCGGCGGCGTCGGCGCCGCGGATCAGCGCGGTCGCCGGCAGCGGCTTGGCGTTGAGCGAGGTTCCGCTGTAGGTCTGGCCGTTGCCCAGTGTGATGGTGGCGCCGTGGGTCTTGTCGTGTGTCGCCGCAGCCACCGTGGCCATCCATGGGCCGATGTGGTTGACTTCGTTGCCCGGACCGTCGTTGCCGCCGGCTGCCGCCACGAACACGCCCGCCTCCACCGCATGGCGGAACGCCTGTTCCACCGGATCGACCGGGGTTTCACCGCCGCTGATCGAGAAGTTCAGGACATCGACGCCGTCCGCCACGGCCGCTTCGATCGCCGCCACGCTGTCGCTGGAGAAGCAGGTGTTGTCGGGATCGAAATTGGTGGGTTTGTAGGTCCAGCAGACCTTGTAGACGGCCAGCCGCGCGCGCGGCGCGATGCCGCTGCGCACGCCCAGCGCGTTGCCGTTGCCGGCCACCGCCGGCACCTTGTCGTTGCCCGCCGCCGTGCTCGAGGTGTGGGTGCCATGGCCGCCGAGGCCGGCGGGGCCGCTCAGCGAGTCGCGCGGCGAGCGAAATTCGCTCCAATCGGTCGGCAGGCCGCTGGCGCGGAAGCCGGCGTCGAAATAGCGTGCGCCGATCAGCTTGTTGTTGCAGTCGGCGGCGGCGAAGCCTTCGCCGCTCTGGCATGCGCCTTTCCAGCGCGCTGGCGGTGCGTCGTAGGCCAATGTGCCGCTGCTGTCGAAGGTGGGCCGGCCACTGCCGTCGATGCGGTCGGCATAGGACAGGTTTTCGGGCCAGGCGCCGGTATCGATCACGCCGACGATGATGCCTTCGCCCGCGTGCTGCCTGCCGCCCAGCTGATCCCACAGTCCGCCCGGCTGGTCCAGGCCGAGGAAGGTCGGCGTATAGCTGGTGACGAGGTGGTGTCTTTCATCGGGCGTAATGTTGACCACCTTGCCGCTGGCCTTCAGGGTGCGCACTTCGGCGTCGGTCAGGCGCGCGGCGAAGCCGTTGAACACCACCTGGTACTGATGCGTCACGATGGCGGCGGGCAGCAGCGCCCTGGCCTGGGCCTGCCGGGTGCCCAGGTAGCCGCGGTATTGGCGCGCTTCGATGCTGGCGATGTCAAGACGCTGGCCGGGCGCGACCTTGGTGGCACGCATGCCGTTGATGTTGCCACCGTAGGCGGCCAGCGGCTGGTCGGACAATTGCACGATATAGGATCGGCGGCCGTCGTCGGCGTGGGCTGGATACGCGGCCGCCAACAGCGATGTTACCGCTAACAAAAGGGGTGCGAAAAGGCGGTGCCGAGGTGGTTGATGGTTGGCCATTTGGAGCGCTCCGGTGGGTAATGGTAGTGGCTTTCGAAGGAAAGCAGCGCTGCAAACTATAGCAACCCGACCAACAAAATAATCATAAATTTAATTAAAGTTATTTCACGGTTACATTATTACAACAGTGAAAAATTTATTATTTTCGATATCAACCCATCGAAAAAATGGCTGTTTTCAGACGGGAAAATACGTAAGAAAAAAGCTGAAAACGGTGGTTTGTTTGACCGATCGTAAAAATCAAACGTCTTGGACTGTATAGACGTGTACAGTCGCCTTCGGCATACTTGGCGGGTTCTTAACTGAGGGAGAAATGATGAAACTCGCACGTAAAGCGCTGGTGGTCGCCTGTCTGGCGGCCGCCACCGGTCCCGTTTTTGCGAACGCTTACAGCACCGCCACTTTCGGTAATCTCAAAGTGACATTGATCGACCTGAATCAGAACGACGGGGTCGCCGCCGCCATCAATTTCCAGCCCGACCCGAGGAAATTTTATGACGGGGCCGGCGTTCGGGGCGAAGTCGAGAGCTGGCGCGAACAAGGCAGTTGGACAGATCTGCACGACGAAAAATTCAACAAGACGGCCGCTGTAGGTAGCGCTAACATCAGTGGCGGCGCCCGCACCGAAACGGCGATGGTTTCGGCCAGCGTGCTCGCATCGGCCGATGGCACCGGATTCAAAGCGCTCAGCTTGTCGGGCAGCGCGCTGGCCACGCCAGGTCACCTCAGCTATTTCAACGGCTCGGCAAACGTACCGGGCGTCAACCTGCGCAACTTCACGCTATCGGCCAATACCCGTGTGGTGTTTTCGGTGGATGCTTCCATGAGCGTCAGCACCGATATCGGCACGCTCCCCGGGGAGCTGAGGACCGAGCTGGCGTGGGCGCAGTTGGGGCTGTCCGTGAGCGGCTTGGCCGCCGATGGATTCACCGAGGTGTTGGACCAGCAATCCCACAGCATCAGCGTTGGTTATCCGGGCGATGCCATCCCGAGCGGCGGCGCCGACAGCTGGAGCGGCATCATCTCGTCGGGGTTCAGTAATTTGAGCAGCGACAGCGCCGGCGGCGGTTTCTGGGCCTACGGCAATATCGAGGGCAACTCGTTGATGACGGCCGTGCCGGAGCCGGCGACGTACGGCATGCTGCTCGGCGGCTTGGGTCTGATATCCGCTGTCGCCCGCCGTCGGCGCCATCGTGCCGCGTAAAACAAGCTTGCCCAACAAAGGAAATTTTATGAAGCGTCTTGCGTTACACACTTTAGCCGCCGCCTGTCTGGCCGTTGCGGTCGGCCCGGCGTTCGCGACCGCCAGCAGTAGCGCGGTCGTGGGCAACCTGATCATTACGTTGACCGACCTGAACCTCGCCGACGGCATTTTGCCGTCGCTGTCGTTCGTGCCCAACAGCATACCCGGCCTGCACAACGAAGCCAAGGGCTGGGGCGATGTCTCCGAATCCTACACCCGCGACGATTACGCCAGCGCTCCCAGTCGGTATGGCACATTGTCCAGGCAGCTCGATACCGCATGGTCGACTTCCAGCGGCAGCGTGACCACGGCCGCCAACGCCGCCGGCTACACGGCGATGTCGGCGCAGGGATCGGCCCGGAGCGGACTGGATGGATATGGCAAATATTTTAGCCAGTCCTATACCGGGAACAACGTCAGCGAGTTCAAGTTGTCGGCTAACACCCAGGTTACTTTCAGTATCATGGCCGATCTGAAGGCCAACACCAGCATGGGATACAACCTGGACGCCGACATCGCCGAATACGGCCATGCGCGCGTGCTGTTGAACGTGGGTGGAACGATCGATGGGATGTGGCAGAACGACGCGGCGGAGCGCGGGGTACTGGCCGAGTATTACGTGCGTGACGATAACACCGTGTCGGGCGTCAGCGATAGCTGGTCGGGTCTGATGTCGGTGTCTTTTTCCAATACCGGTTCGACCGCAGCCGACGCCTGGCTGCAGGGGGTTGCGTTGAGCGAAGGCCAGTCGGCCATATGGGACGGGGTGTCGCCCGTGCCTGAAGCTGAAACCTACGCGATGATGCTTGCCGGGTTGGCGCTGATCGGTGCGGCCCGTCGCCGCAAGGGGGGAAACGTCTGTTGAGCGCCTTCTTGCGTATTGCAGGGATAAATCGATGATGGCGTCACGCCGCTGGGAATGGGCGTGACCTCAAGGGCCTTGGTAGATTGGCGGTGCGACCAGACGGTAGCTACCAGAAAGTGTTGCAGCAAGATCATAAAAAGTACCAAAATGGTGCGTAATCGCCGTATTTGTTCCACGTTTGCAGTTTAGGCATTTGATTTGCACCAAATTGGACATAGGATCGAGTGCATCCGAATATTGACGTTCGGAATCAATGTTAATTCTGCGGAGCAGCGAATGATGAAAATCTCGAATCTCAAGATCGGCAACCGACTTGCGATCGGCTTCGGCGCCATCGGCTTGATGCTGGTGTTGATTGCCGTGTTGAGCGTGAACATGATCAAAAAAGTCAACCAGAGTACGCACGTGATCGCCAACGACCGCATGCCGAAGATCGAGTTGTCCAACGCGCTCAACCGCAATATCAACGACATCGCGATTGCACTGCGCAACATGATGTTGACGGACATGGCCGCCGACCGTCAACGCCAGGCCGAGACGATCCTCGGCTTGCGCAAGCAGTCGCAAGACAATCTGAATGAACTGGACCGCACGCTGGTCATTCCGCAAGCGCGCATATTGCTCGCGGCGATGATCGAAGCAAACGCCAAGTATGTCAAGGGCCAGGATGCGTTGCTTAAGCTGATCGCCGACAACAAAACGGAAGAGTCGCGGGTCTACCTGTCCAATGAATTGCGACCGGCGCTGGCGATCTATAAAAAGCTCATTGCGGACCAGACCGAGCTCCAGACCAAAGCGACCAGGAACGCCGCCGACGCCGCCGAAGCGACCTATGACACGACACGCAATTTGATGATCGGTCTGAGCGTGGCGATCCTGGGCCTGGCCGGCGCGCTCGGCTACCTGATCACGATCTCGATCACTCGACCGGTGGCGCAGGCGCTGCATGTGGCCAACACCGTCGCCGCAGGCGACCTGACCAGCCGTATCGACACCGATCGCGGCGACGAGCTGGGGCAACTGCTGCGGGCGCTCAAGAACATGAACGACAGCCTGGCGAGCACCGTGAGCACGGTGCGCAGCGGCACCGAGACGATCGCTTCGGCGTCGGCGCAGGTGGCGGCAGGCAGCCAGGATTTGTCGTCGCGCACCGAGCAGCAGGCCAGCTCGCTGGAAGAAACGGCGTCGTCGATGGAGGAGTTGACCTCGACCGTCAAGCAAAACGCCGACAACGCGCGCCAGGCCAACGCGTTGGCCGAGGCGGCGTCGAACGTGGCGCGCCGTGGCGGCGACGTCATCAGCCAGGTGGTCGAGACGATGGGCCAGATCGACACCTCGTCGAACAAGATTTCGGACATCATCGGCGTCATCGACGGCATCGCTTTCCAGACCAACATCCTCGCCTTGAACGCTGCCGTCGAGGCGGCACGCGCCGGCGAGCAGGGGCGCGGCTTTGCCGTGGTGGCGTCGGAGGTGCGCAACCTGGCCCAGCGCTCGGCCGCCGCTGCCAAGGAAATCAAGACGCTGATTGACGATTCGAGCCAGAAAGTGAGCACCGGCAGCTCGCTGGTGCACCAGGCCGGCGGCACGATGACGGAGCTGGTCGAAAGCGTGCGCCGCGTGACCGATATCATGGCCGAGATCACGACTGCCAGCGTCGAGCAGACCGCCGGTATCGAGCAGATCAACCAGGCGATCGTGCAGATGGACGATGTGACGCAACAAAACGCCGCGCTGGTGGAAGAGGCGGCGGCGGCGTCGGAAGCGATGCAGGAGCAGGCGGCGCGGCTGGCGGAAGCGGTCAGCGTGTTCAAGCTCGGCGCGAGCGCGGCGATCTCTCTGGCGACGGCCGCTCCGCGTCTGTCCAGCAAGGCGCCGGCCACCCGTGTGGCCCCGCCCGCGCCGTCGGCGGCGCGCAAAGCTGCTGCGCCGGCGAAGGTTGCGACGCCGGCCAGGAAACTGCCGGCGATGGCCTCGGCCGCCAAAAACGACGAGTGGGAAGAATTTTAAAACCAGGTTTAAATCAGTTTTAAACCGCCCCGTGCGCCTTGACCGACACCCCGGCCCACTGGTCCCAAATGGCCAGGCGTTGCTGGTACACCTGGCGCGCGATGGAGGCCGGCGCGGCGCCGAGGAAGATGCGCAGCGGCGGCGCGGCCGCGTCGACCACGCCCAGCACCGCCTCGGCGGTGGCGTGCGGGTCGCCGAACATGTCCGGCGTGAGCGCCGCCATCATCTGTTGGCGAACGCCCTCGTACGCGTCCATCGGCTGTGAGAGGCGCATCGACGAGGCGTCGCTGAAGTCGGTGGTGTAGGCGCCAGGTTCGATCAGCGTGACATTGATGCCCTTGTCGCCGACCTCTTGCGCCAGGGTGTCCATCATGCCTTCCAGCGCCCACTTCGAGGCGTTGTAGATGCCGAGGTTGGGCATGGCGACCACGCCGAGCAAACTCGACACCGACAGGATGTGACCGTTTTTTTGCGCGCGCATGATCGGCAGCACCGCTTGCGTCACCCACAACGCGCCGAACACGTTGGTCTCGAACTGGGCGCGCACATCCTCCTCGCTCAGTTCCTCGATCGCGCCCGCCACGCCGAAGCCGCCATTGTTGATCAGCACATCGATGCGGCCGAAGTGCGCCTGCGCCCTGCCAACGGCGGAAAGGGCGGCGTCGCGGTCGTTGACGTCCAGGGTCAGCGGGAGCACGGCGGGGCCGTAGGCCTCGGTCAGCGGCGCGAGCGTGGCGATGTTGCGCGCCGTGGCGACAACCTTGTCGCCGCGCTTTAACGCCGCCTCGGTCCAGATGCGGCCGAAGCCGCGCGATGCGCCGGTGATGAACCAGATTTTTTCCGACATGATGATTCCTTTCAAGATGAAGATGGCGCGCCAGCCGCGCCATCGCCACCGTCATCGTAGGGCCGGCTGCGCTGCGGCCGTTAGCTCGATCCTGTCCGACCATTGCCCGATCCTGCCGCCCGGAATAAATGTTCTGGCAAAATTGCTGTGGACGAGAATAGACTGGGCCACCGGAATCGTGGGAGTGGATGTGGCAGCGTTGGAGCGGAAGGAGGACGAAATGGGAGGGCAAACCGGGCCGGTGCGGCAGAGGATCATGGCCGCTTGCGAGCGGCTGGCCTGGCGCGGGCCGGTGCTGGAGACAAATATCGCCGGCCTGACCTTGTACCGTGTCACGGAATCGACGCCGCCGTTTTCGAGTATTTACGAGCCAAGCATTTCATTGATCATTCGCGGACGAAAGCGCGTGGTGGTCGGCGAAGCGACGCTGGAATATGACGCGTCGAGTTTTTTCCTGACCGCGATCGATGTGCCGACCACGGTACAAATCCTGGTGGCGAGCGAGGCCGAACCCTATTACTCGCTCCTGTTGCGGCTTGACCTGGAGCGTCTGCGGCGGATGATCGTGCAACACGATATCCAGGGGAAGAAGCGTCCGCAGGCGGAGATGGCGATCGCGGTCGGGCCGGCAGGCGCCGAGCTGTTCGACGCGGTGGCGCGCCTGATCGCGTTGCTGGATACGCCTCAGGATATTCCGTTTTTTGCGGGGCACATTCATGAAGAGATCCTGTACCGGCTGCTCAGCGGCGAGCAGGGCGACCATTTGCGACGCATCGCATTGTCCGGCACCCAGGCCAACCGGGTGGCGAAAGCGATTTCTTGGCTCAAACAGCACTATGTCGAGCCGCTGCGCGTGGAGCAGCTGGCCGGGATCGCCAGCATGGGCGTGTCGACGCTGCACCACCACTTCCGCGCGATGACGGCGATGAGTCCGCTGCAGTATCAAAAACACCTGCGCCTGCATCATGCGAGGGAATTGATGCTGAGCGAGGCGACCGACGCGGCCACCACCGCCTATCGCGTCGGCTATGAAAGCCCGACCCAGTTCAGCCGTGAATATCGACGCATGTTCGGCGCGCCGCCGATGCGCGACATCAAGGCCATCCAGCAGATCAACGGCGTGGCGCCTGCCGGCACCGGCGCCGGCTAGCCCACGATCAGCTCGTTGCTCGTCGGCGCGGGCGCAAAAAAGCCCGCCGAAGCGGGCTTGTCGCAGGCATGTCGCGGACTTAATTTATCGCCGCGAGCCGTTAGAACTGGTTCATCGTGTTGTCCTTGCCGGCCGCCTTCAGCGCGGCCTCGCCGCTGAAGTAATCCTTGTGGTCGTCGCCCATGTCCGAGCCGGACATGTTCTGGTGCTTGACGCAGGCGATGCCCTGGCGGATTTCCTTGCGCTGCACGCCGGCCACATAACCGAGCATGCCTTGCTCGCCGAAGTATTCCTTGGCCAGATTGTCGGTCGACAGCGCGGCGGTGTGGTAGGTCGGCAAGGTGATCAGGTGGTGGAAGATGCCGGCTTCGCGGGCGGCGTCGGCCTGGAAGGTGCGGATCTTCTCGTCGGCCGTGATCGCCAGTTCGGTCTGGTCGTATTCCACGCTCATCAGCTTGCTGCGCTCGTAGGCCGACACATCCTTGCCCTCGGCCTTCAGCGCGTCGTACACCTGTTGGCGGAAGTTCAGGGTCCAGTTGAACGACGGGCTGTTGTTGTAGACCAGCTTGGCGTTCGGGATGACCTTGCGGATTTCGCTGACCATGCCGCCGATCTGCGAGATGTGCGGTTTTTCGGTTTCGATCCACAGCAGGTCGGCGCCGTTTTGCAGCGAGGTGATGCAGTCGAGCACGCAACGTGCCTCGCCGGTGCCGGCGCGGAACTGGAACAGGTTGCTCGGCAGTCGTTTTGGACGCAGCAGCTTGTCGTCGCGCTTGATGATCACGTCGCCGTTGCCCAGCGCGTCGGCCGACACTTCCTCGCAATCGAGGAAGCTGTTGTACTGGTCGCCGAGGTCGCCCGGCGTGGTGGTGACGGCGATCTGCTTGGTCAGGCCGGCGCCCAGCGAATCGGTGCGGGCGACGATGATGCCGTCGTCGACGCCCAGCTCCAGGAAGGCGTAGCGGATGGCGCGGATCTTGGCCAGGAAATCCTCATGCGGCACGGTGACCTTGCCGTCCTGGTGGCCGCATTGTTTTTCGTCCGACACCTGGTTTTCGACCTGGATGCAGCAAGCGCCGGCTTCGATGAATTGCTTGGCCAGCAGATAGGTCGCCTCGGCGTTGCCGAAACCGGCGTCGATGTCGGCGATGATCGGCACCACGTGGGTGACGTGGTTGTCGATTTTTTCCTGGATGGCCGCTTTGGCCGGGCCTTCGGCGGCGTCCAGTTCGCGGAACAGGCCGCCCAGTTCGCGGGCGTCTGCCTGGCGCAGGAAGGTGTAGAGCTCCTTGATCAGCGCCGAGACGGCGGTCTTTTCGTGCATCGACTGGTCCGGCAGCGGGCCGAACTCGGAGCGCAGCGCGGCCACCATCCAGCCCGACAGGTATAGGTAGCGGCGGTCGGTGCTGTTGAAGTGCTTCTTGATCGAGATCATCTTCTGCTGGCCGATGAAGCCGTGCCAGCAGCCCAGCGACTGGGTGTACTTGGACGGATCGGCGTCATAGGCGGCCATGTCGGCGCGCATGATCTTGGCGGTGTACTTGGCGATATCCAGACCGGTCTTGAACTTGTTCTGGGCGCGCATGCGGGCGGCGGACTCGGGATTGATGGCGTTCCAGGCGCTGCCTTGTTGCTCTTTTAAACCGGCAACTGCCTTGATGTCGTCTTGGTATTGGGACATGTGTATCTCCTGAAGAATAAAGCACGTTTGAGAAAATCGTCGAGTGCCGCTGCGTTGATCGTGGTGACCCGAAGCGAACTGCATGACTAAATAGTAGAGTATTTTGGTGCGTTGCATCAAGGTCTTATATAAGACATAGGACTTAAATTTATTCGTTTGTTTTCAATGACTTGGTATGAAAATATTGGTATGTGAAATGTATTTTCAAAAAATGATATGGCTGAGTTGTGCGGGGTGTCGACGCGATACCGCGATGTGAAACAGTGTTTCAGCTTCCGGATTGGCGCGGGGAGGGAACGCATGGGCCCAACGTGGCGCACGGCCGCCAAGTCATATCCATACACGTATCGGCGGCGATAAAAATGTGATTGGAAGGCTTTCCATGGCAGTCGTAGCATGGGATCACAATAACTATCTCGGGAGACAACAATGAAGCACATACTGTCCTGTATGGCCCTGCTGATCGGTTTGGCCGCGTCGGCCTTTTCCGCGCACGCCGCCATCACGATGAACACCAGCGTGCAATACAAGATCAAGAACGCCGCCAGCGGTTTGGTGTTGGGTATCGACACCGCCAGCCAGGCCGCCGGCGCCAAAGTGGTGCAATGGGCCGACAACGGCACCGCCGACCATTTGTGGCACTTCATGCCGATGGGTAACGGCCAGTACAACATCGAGAACATGCTGACGCATCAGGTGCTCGGCGTCGCCAACGGTTCCACCGCCGACGGCGGCCAGATCGTCCAGTGGTCCGACAACGGCACGGCCGACCACTTGTGGACCGTCACCCAGGCCGCCAGCGGCAATTTCCTGATCCAGAACGTCAACAGCGGCAAGTATCTGGAGGTGTTCCAAGCCAGCAACCTCAATACCGCCACCATCGACCAATGGGGATTGACCGGCTGCACCTGCCAGGAATGGCAACTCGTTAATACGCAGGTCAGTCCGTATCCGGCGCCGCGCACGGTGGCCGGCGAGGGCAGGTTCGTGCACGATCCGTACCTGCTGCGCGATTCCAGCGGCAAATACTGGCTGTATGGCAGCCATCAAACCTTGTCGACGTCGACCGACCTGACAACCTTCACGCCGTATACCAACTGCACCACCGCGCAAAAGGGCGGCTATGCGACGTGCCCGTCGATCGGGCCGGACTTTCCTTCATGGAGCGGGCTGCAAACGCCGAAGGGCTGGAACAACGGCGCCAACACCGACGTCTGGGCGCCGAGCCTGATGGTGGCCAACGGCACCTATTATCAGTACTACTCGATTCCGTACCAGCCGACTTCGTGGCCGGCTGCGGTGATTGGCGTGGCCACCAGTTCGGCGCCGCAGGGGCCGTGGACCGACAAGGGCATCGTCGCCCGGTCGTGGAGCACCAGCGCGGCGCCGCCGCCGCCGGGTTTCAAGAAAACCACCGACAACGCCATCGATCCGGCGCCGTTTATCGATGCCAGCGGCAAATGGTGGATGGCCTTCGGTTCGTGGAGCGACGGCTTGCATTTGATGCAGCTCAATCCCGCCACCGGCCTGCAATCGACCACCAACACCACGGTCTACAAGATCGCGCAGCGCGGCTCGCCGACGTCTGCCGTCGAAGGTCCGTTCATTTACTACTACAAAGGCTATTACTATTATTTCGCGCCGATCAACGTATGCTGTAGCGCCAACTCGCCGTACCGCACCGTGGTCGGCCGCTCGGCCAGCGTCACCGGCCCGTATGTCGACCGTGGTGGCGTGGCGCTGACGGCCGGCGGCGGCACCATCCTGGTCAGCACCCACGGCAATATCGTCGGGCCGGGCGGCGGCAGCGTCTTCAACGACGCCGGCAACAACAACCGGCCGACGTTCGTCTATCACTATTACGACGGCAACAACAACGGCCGGCCGACCTTGGGCATCAACCCGCTTGGCTTTACCGCCGACGGTTGGCCGTTCTTGATGGCGAATTAAGTTGCCGGCGGCGTGCGATGGTCGCGACCCGCCGGCCAAGCCCGCCCCCTAACCAGTCCGGCCTGGCGCGGCCGCACCTTGCCGGTCGCCATGGCCGCCTCAAAAGTCGGACCAGTCGTCGTTGCCCGGCGCCGCTTTTGCCGATGCCAATTGTTTCACCGGACGCTGGCCGACCGGCGGCCGCACCGTCGCACGCGGCCGCGTCGTGCTCGTGCTCGTCGCCGCTGCCGCCGCTGCCGCACTGGCGCCGTCGGCGCCAAGCTGGAACACGCTCACCGCGTGCGACAGCGTCGTCGCCTGATCCTGCATCGCGCCGGAGGCCGCCGCCGCCTGTTCCACGAGGGCGGCGTTTTGCTGGGTTACCTCATCCATCTGTGCGATCGCCTCGTTGACCTGCTCGATGCCGTTGCGTTGCTCTTCGCTGGCGGCGGCGATGTCGCTGATGATGCTGCTGACACGTTGCACGCTGTCGACCACTTCCCGCATGGTCGCGCCTGCCCGGTCCACCAATTTGGTGCCCAGTTCGACCTTGGTGACGGAGTCGCCGATCAGGGTCTTGATCTCCTTCGCGGCGCTGGCGGACCGTTGCGCCAGGTTGCGCACCTCGGTGGCGACGACCGCGAAGCCCCGGCCTTGTTCGCCGGCACGCGCGGCCTCGACGGCGGCGTTGAGCGCCAGAATATTGGTTTGGAAAGCGATGCCGTCGATGACGCCGATGATGTCGACAATCTTGCGCGCCGATTCGTGGATCGACCCCATGGTCTCCACCACTTCCGACACCATGGTCCCGCCGCGCACCGCCACGCTGGAGGCCGAACCGGCCAGGTCGCGGGCCTCGCGGGCGTTGTCGGCGTTTTGCTTGACGGTCGAGGTCAGCTCCTCCATCGACGACGCGGTTTCCTCAAGCGAGCTGGCTTGCTGCTCGGTGCGCGACGACAGGTCCATGTTGCCGGCGGCGATCTCGGCCGATGTGGTGGCGATCGTGTCGGTGCCGTTGCGCACTTCCTGGACGATGCCCACCAGCGCCGCGTTCATTCGGCCCAGCGCTTGCATCAGTTCGGCGATTTCATCCTTGCCGGCGACGTCGATCCGCCCGCTCAGGTCGCCCTGGGCGACCCGCTGCGCGACCGCCACCGCGTGTTGCAGCGGCACGGTAATATTGCGCGCCAACAGCACGGCCAGCGTTGCCGCCACAATCGCGGCCAGGATGCCGCCGCCCATCATGAAGAGGTCGATGCGGGCGCGCTGGTCGGCGACATCGCCGGAGCGCAGCTTCAACAGTTCCTGCTCGGTTTGGATGATCTGGCGCAAGGTGGCGCGCATGCTGTCCATGCTGGTTTTGCCCTTGTTCGATTGCTCTTCGGCCACGACGGCCGTCATCGCGTCCGGCGCGTCGGCGCTGGCGCGGCGCAGGGCGATGGCCGGATCGATCGCTAGCGCCATCCATTTCCGTTGCGCCTCCTCCAGCGCCTTCAGCCGCTCTTGCTGCGTCGGATTGTCGCTGGTGAGTTCGCGGATCTTGGCCAAGTGACGCGCGAAGTTTTGTTTTCCGTCGCGATAAGGTTCGAGCGAGGCGTCCTTGCCCGTCAGCGAATAGCCGCGTTGTCCCGTTTCCACATTGATCAGGCTTTCCAGCACCGAACCGGCTTCCCCCAGTACCTCGTACGTATGAACATTCAAATCGTTGGCCGACGTCAGCCGCGTGAAGTTGGTCTCGGCCAACGCCACCAGCGCCACCAGCATGGCAACGATGACACCGAAGGCGAGATACAGACGCGTGCGAATTTTGAGGTTCGAGAGAAACATGGATATTCCTGAATCAGGCGTTGATGATAGTGTGCGCGCCGACTCGCGCCCTCGCCGGGCGCGGTCGTCGGCAAATGTTAGTCCTTGAAAATTTTCAGCAAGGTGACCGCCGGCGACGCCGCGCCGATCTTGCGGTCCGTCTTGGCGGCCTCGATGACGTCGACCAGTTCGTCATACTTGTCGGCTTGCCGGTCCTCGAGGTTGGTCATGTTCATGCTCCAGCGGGTAAAGGTGCGGAACTTGGCCGGCTCGTTGTAGAGCACGCGCGAATTCTTATGGCGCGGATCTTTTTCAATCTTGTTGTACAGCGCGTTCAACGTCGCCAGCGGGCCTTCCAGCACTTGCAGGAACCAGCCGCCGTTGTAGAACAGGCTGCCGGTCACGTCGATGTGTTGATTGTTTTCCTTGGCCGTTGCCTGGATGGCGCGCAACTCGTCGCTGGACATTTTGCGGGTAGCTTGACTGATGTAAACCAATTGATTAATAGACATTTGATGACCTCGAACCGTAAATAGTGAATAGAGAACTACGTTATTGAACACCACCCGACGGGCGCGTGCGCGCCGCCGACAGTTGCCGCGCCCGGCGATACTTGTGAACCGCGTCGATCAAATCTTGCAGCGTCAACATGACGTTGACACCTCGGGGTGAACGCTCCAGTCCGATCACCCCGGCCCCGCCTATCCATATCTCCACCTGTTTCGGCAGTTTGTCGCGCAGCTCTTTCAGCAAGGCAAAGATCCGGCGCCTTGGAAATGCAGCGCTGAGGCAGAGGCAAACGATGTCGGCATGGTAGTCGGCCACCGCGTGCGGAAGTTCGTCGATGGGCGTCTGCGCGCCCAGCGAAATACAGCAGGCGCCGTGCGACGACGCCAACGCGTCCACCATCAACAGGCCCAGCGTGTGCAGCTCGCCGCTCGGCGTGGTGACCAGCATGCGCGGCAGTCCATCGTGCCGGGCGACCCGCGAGATTTCTTGCCGAACCAGGCTCTGGATCACTTCGGTGTACACATGCTCGTCGCGGATGCCGATTTCACCCCTTTCCCAAGCGGCACCCACCGCCCCGTTAAGCACACACATCACTTCCAGAACAAACCGCTCTAATCCAAGCCGGGCGACTTCCTGCTTCAATCTGGCCGCGAGGGCGGTGCGGTCGCGCGCATGAAGCAACGCCATCAGCTCCCCCACGGTCCCCGCGTGGGCCGTTGGCGCGTCGTCGTTCAGTTCGCGCACCAGGGATTGCAATTCTTCCTCGACCAGGGCAACCACCCGGGCCGGCCGCATGCCGCTGTCGACCAAGCGCTTGATCAGTTTGAGCCGCGCCGTTTGGTGCTCCGCGTAGGCCCGGTGTCCGCTGGCGTCACGTTCCGGCACTGGAAATCCATAGCGCTCCTCCCACTTGCGCAACACTTCCTTGGAAATGCCGGTCTCCAGCGAGATTGTTGCGATTGTGTAAAGTTCAGCCACGATGCACTTGGTTTTCTCTGGAATGTCTTAGACAAAGTATGCTTCAAAAGCTTCCTGGTGGCAATATATTTATTTCCGTTATGCTACATATATATGGTTCTTGCAACGCTTTCGCGAAATTACAACCGCCACAGCGGTGGCGACTTCGACGCCGCGGCCGAGCAGGAAGAGCTGGCACTGCGCACCTTCGTGGGGGATATGTTCGGCGAGCGCATCGAGGACGGCATCGATATGCTCTCGCCGGACGCGCTATTGCGCGAGCTCGGGCGCGAATGTGCCACCTCGAGGAGATGATGAGCATCAACATGGAGATGGGCGGGCCGCCGGTGCGGGGCGCTGCACGCCGCGAGCGCTGTCGCGGTGCCTGCGCGACGAGATCGCGACGATGCGTGCCAAACTCGACGACATCACGACCGAGCTCGAGCAGGCCGGCGACATCATCAAGCTCGAAGCGTTGCTGAAGCGGTATCAGTCGGCGCCTGCGACTTACCATGGCGAGGCCGACTGGTATTGAGCGGTTAAACCACGTGTTTCGGGCGCTCGTCGGCGGCCGGTTTCGCCGCGCGGCGGCAGCGTTCCGAGCAATACTTAACCTGGGTCCAGTCGCGCTCCCACTTTTTGCGCCAAGTGAACGGCAGTCCGCAGTGCGCGCACATCTTGGACGGCAGCTGGGATTTTTTGCGCATTTTCATAACGACGATTGTACATCCGCAATTATGCGGGTCCACATTGTCGTCGCGCTGTGCGCAACTGGTAGTATCCGAACAGCGCGATGACGGCCAATATGAGGGCAGCATAGATCACGAGCTTGATGATTGAACCGATAAAATCAAACAGCGCCGACATGGGAACATCCTTTGCGACGGATGGAGAGTGAAGGGACGTGCAGATGACGATGCGGAAATGCGACCGCGCGCTCTTTACGCTCAAGCTATTTTCTACTTGACAATAACAAGGCATGGCTTTCGCGGTGGTTGCCCTCGGCTCTGTGCATGTGCCATGATGGCATCAACCTTTGGAGGCTTAGATGTTAAAGGAAGTCGGCGCCAGCGGCCACATATCGTTGGGCGAGCCGATGTGCAGAGTGATCTGGTCCGCCTTGGCACGACCTGAACGAGCCGCGCCATGCGCTACCTGACAACGGCTTCGCACGTTTTTGCCCGCGCGGTGCGTTCAGCACGACTGCGGCACCCGCAAAAATCCCATCGGAAGATCCAATCGTCAGCATCGGTGCGGTTTGTCATCGGGCGGTCATGACTAGTGCCTATATTCGTGATCTTTAACTTTTTTGGAAACCCCCATGTATATTTCTGCCCACCCTGCGGTTCTAGGATTCGCCATTGCCGTTTCGATGGGGCTGGCCGGCTGCGGCGGTTCGGACGCCCCGGTTAACCAGGAGCGCTCGGTCGGGTCCATCAAGCTGATCGGACAGCAGATTTTGCCAAGGCGCATGGAGTTCCAGGGCACCGTGGTGGGCGGGCTTTCCGGCGTCGACTACGATGCCGCCAACAACCGCTACGTCTTCATGTCGGACGACCGCACGACGACCGATTCCAACAACGCGCCGCGCTTTTACACGGGTAGCCTGACCTTCAACGAGACCAGCTTCAGTGGCGTGCAGTTCCTTTCAACAGCGACCATGAAGCAGCCGGACGGCAGCGTGTATCCCAAGGTGCCCGACATGAAAGTGGCGGATCCGGAAAGCGTGCGCATCGACCCGGTCAATGGCAACCTGGTCTGGACCAGCGAGGGCGACCGCACCATCAGCGCCACCGGCTCGCGCATCATCGACCCGTTCATCCGCGAGATACGCGCCGATGGCACCCATGTGCGTGAATACAGCTTGCCGTCGATGTTCCGCATGGCGGGCACCGACACCGGTCCGCGCGGCAACCTGGCCTTTGAAGGCCTCAGTTTCACGCCCGACAAAACCCGCGCCGTGGTGATCGCCGAAGGGCCGCTGTTCGGCGATGGTCCTTCGCCCACGACGACCGCCGGGGCCGTGTCGCGCATCACCGTTTTCGACCGCGCGACGGGCGCGGCGGTAGCGCAGTACGCCTATCCGGTCGACAAGGTGCAGGCCGTGCCCGTTCCCGCTACGGCGTTCTCGGTCAGCGGCGCCACTGAAATCCTGGCCGTCACCAATACCCGTTTCCTGGTATTGGAGCGCAGCTTTTCGGTGGGCGTGGTCGGCAATCAGGTGCGGCTCTATGAAATCGACCTGAGCAACGCGACCAATGTACTGAATACGGCCGCGCTGGCTGGCGGCGCGTAT
>DASVTJ010000776.1:0-3838 GCA_036387635.1 Duganella sp. | reverse complement strand
TTGTTGTCGTCGCGGATCACCATGTAGTGCGGCTCGAGCGCGTCGTAGCCATCGATTTCCATGCCATCCAGAACCGGCACTTCCCAACCCATGCGGTCCTTGAAGACTTTGGCGCGCAACACGTGCAGATCGCGCAGGTCGTTACGGTTGAATTGATTGCGTTGGTTGATTTGAATAGTCGAGCCCATGATGATTGCCCTAGTAAGTTGATTTAGTTAATTAATCCGTTTTTACTTAGTATCTTTTGCCGCTTTTTTTTCGCTACTCATTTACTGCAGTTGATAAATCAAAATACGGGATGATGATCACTCCTGCCAGGGCAGCGCGGTGTCGCCGGTCAGATAGCGGAAGCGCACCGGCCGGCCGTAGCGGTAAGCCAGCGCCAGCTGGCAGCCGCGCATGCGGCGCTGCGCGACGAACGCGGTGGGCGCGATGCGGTCCGCCGCCGGCGCGCGGTCGTGCGCGGCGATCAGCCCGGCCGGCGTGCGTTCGAAACGGCAGTCGGCCATCGGCTTGTGCATGCCCAGGCCGAGGGCCTTCAAATAGGCTTCCTTGAGCGTCCATTGCTCCAGGAAGCGGCTATAGCGCTGCTCCTCGGGCACGGCCATCAGTTGCGCCAGGTCGTCGGGGTGGAAGAATTGCCTGGCGATGTGCATGAAACTGCCGCGCACCGGCACCACCGTCTCCACATCCACCCCCAGCACCGGATCGCTGCCGACCGCCAGCGCCACGTGCGAGGCGCAGTGCGACAGGCTGAAATGCAGCGCCTCGTGCTCGGCCAGCGTGGGCCGGCCCCACGCATCGCGCCGAAACGTCAGCGCGCGCGGGTCGGCGTCGGCATACGCGCCCAGCACCAGCCGCTGCAACACCCGGCTTTGCAGGTATTGCCACTGGCGCTGCACCGGCCGGATCTTTTGCCAGTTGGCCAGCTCGCCCGTCGCCAGCAGCGGCAGGTAGCGCTGTGGCAAATTGTGGCCGGCCGAATGGTCCAGCTCGAGCAGATAGACCGCCACCGCGTTGTGGGCGGGCAGCCCCGCCGGGTCGATCGGCTGCGGCAGCAAGTAGGCATCATCCATGGCGGTTCTCTCGTTAAAACGTTTGCAGCAGCACCACGTGGGCCTGGTAGCGGTAGGGGGTCAGGCCGAATTCACTGCCGGCCGAGCCGGTGAAGGCGCTCAGGTCGGCCTTCAACGTCAGGTGGTCGCGCAACTGCCAGCTCTTCGACAGCGTGGTCACCGTGCTGCCATCGGCCACGCCGGCGAAGGTGGACAGGTACCAGGTGGCGTCGCCCTGGCCCAGCTCGGCGCGCAGATACACATAGTCGCGCCGCACGCCGGCCGGCGCGTTGCCCAGCAGGGTCAAATCGGTGCCCAGGTTGCCGACCGCCGCGCCGCGCCGGGGGCCGGCCAGCGCCGCGCCGTGCAGCGCCAGCTGGTCCTTGTAGCGGTCCCACTGGCCGTCGGACAAGCCGTCGCCGTGGTGCACCCACTCGCCGTACAGCGCCAGCGCGCGGCGCGGCGTCCAGGTGGCGCCGATCACCGAGCGCAGCCGATAATCGTGGCCGGGATCGTAGCTGAACCCCAGCGGCGGCAGATACAAGCGCGGCGGGCCGTCGAGCAAGCCGAGCGGGAACCTGCGCGCCTCGGCCGGACCGTAATAGGCATCGGCGCGCAACGTCACCTCGTCGACGCCATACGAACCCGAGACGCCGGCGCCGACGCGCGCGCCATCGCGCTTGCGCAGCATCAGCGCCGTGTTCAGTCCCGGCGTCGGTTCGGCCGACCAGCGCACCGCCAGCTGACGCGCGTTGCTGCGTTCGACCCGGTCGTTGCCGGGGTTGGCGGTGCTGGCGACAAAATCGGTGGTGAACGTGTCGCCCAGACGGGTGGCCACTAGCATAGGCAAGCCCTGGCTGCGGCCTTCGGTATCGAACACGTCGCGCAAATCGGTCTGCGACGACTTGAAGAAACCGAGCGGCTGGAACGACAGCCCGCTGTCCCAGCTCAGCAATTGCTGGCCCGCCGAGAAATGCCAGCGCTCGCCCCAGCGCCAGCCATAATGCAATTCCTGCAACTTCAGATGGCGTTCGGCCGGCCAGCCGCCGCCGCGCTCGCCGTCCAGGGTCAGGCGGGCGCGCCAGCGCACACCGCTCATCCTGCCTTCGAGCCCGAGCGCCAGTTCAGCCGTGCCGCTGCCGGTATCGAACAGATTGTCGGGATTGGCGGCGGTGGCGCGCGCCGGCGTCTGCGTCAGGCCGGCCAGGGCGTAGCCGTGCACGCCGGCGTCGTCGGCCAGGGCGGCGCCGGCCGGCGCCGCCAGCGCGGCGCACAGCAAAGGGGGAAGGACGGCGCGCATCACCTTAATTCTCCAGCGCCAGCGCCTGCGGCTGGAACATCGCCGCCGGCGTGCTGCTGGTGTCGACGGCGGTGATCTGCTGCACCGTGCGCTTGTCCGGATTGACGGCGTCGATGTAGGTCTGCGTGGTCAGCATGTTTTGGCCGCCGACCTTTTTCAGGCCGCCGAATTTGAGCGTCTTGAGCTTGCGCCCGGTGCCCGCCATCAGGTCGGCCTGCATCGGCATCTGGTCGGCCTTGTTCACATACAGCGTGATGTTGGCGTACGACGCTTCGGGCGACTTGGCCGTCAGCGTCAGCACCCAGCAATCGTGATCGTCGATGCGCGCCTCGCTCTGGGCGGCCAGGGCGGCGCTGTAATCTTCCGACAGGTTCAGGCGCGAGATGTCGCCGATGCTGGCCTGGCCGCGCAAGGTCTGCAGCGGCGTCAGGCGCATCGGACGGCGCGTGCGCGGCGCATACAGCCAGTAGCCGCCCGGCGTGTACAGGTATTTCTGGCCGCGCTGGTCGCCATCCTCGGCCAGCACCAGGGTGCCGGCGTCACGCCGGATCAGGCCGGTGTAGCGGTAGGTGTCCTGGGCGCCGTTCTCGGTGGTGGTGAGCGTAAAGCCCATTTTCAGGTTGGCGGCGCCGGGCCGGCGCAACGCGTCGAGCTTGGCCACCATCGCCGCCGGGTCGGCAGCCGCGCTGGCGGCGGCGGCGGCCGGGCCATGCCAGCCGAAGCCGGCCAGGGTGAAGGTAAACTTAAGCGCCAGCGTGGCGCCGAGATGCAAAGTTGTTTTCGTGTTCATCAGAGTGCTCCCAAAGCGTCGATTACTTTCAGCCGCGTGACACGGCCACTTGCCATCCATGCCGCCGCGACCCCCATCAGCAGCACCACCGTGGCGATGCCGGCGGTGGCCGTCCAGTCCCACAGCACCCGCAACGGATAGCCTTCGGTCTGGCCCGGCGGCGCCGGCATGGTGATGCGCATGGCGTTGATGCCCTCGCCCAGCCCGGCCGCCACCAGCATGCCCAGCGCCACGCCGATCACGCACAGCACCAGGCCCTCGAGTACGAAGGCGCGCCGCACATGCCAGGCGCTGATGCCAAGCGCGCGCATCACGCCGATTTCGCGCGACCGCTCCAGCACGCTGGTGAGGACGATGGTCGTCAGGCCCAGCAGGCTGACCACGAGGATGAACAAGCCGAAGATGCGGAACAGGTTTTCGTACAGGCGCAGCACCTGGGTGTAGTACGGCGCCAGCTCCAGCCAGTTGCGCAGTTCCAGCTGCGGCAGCGCGGCGCCAAGGCGGCGCTGCACGGCCTGCACGTCGGCCTCGTCGTCGAGCAGCAACGCGACGGACGACACGCGGTCGGTCGCCAGCAGGCTTTGCACCATCGGCAGCTTGGCGCGCAGCAGATGCAGGTCGCGCTCCGGCGAACCGGTGCTCTCGATGCCCACCACCTGCAAATCGGCCGCGTTGATGGCGCCGCTCACGGTC
>DASVTJ010000775.1:0-7309 GCA_036387635.1 Duganella sp. | reverse complement strand
CGGTATCATCGGTTTTGGTAAATCGTACGTGAGCGGGCGTACCCGCGTACCTTTGCCTGCCGCCAGGATCATCGCTTTCATCATCGTCCTTAATATCTAAGTGGTGTAATTGGGTAATTCAATATGCGTTGCCAAAGCGCTTGGTCGACCGCCCTAAACGGCGCAGTCTGGCGCAACACCGGGATTGTGCCCGGAAAAAGCCGGGGGCGACGCACGCGACTACCGTCGGGCACGCATGCTGCATCGCCGCATTGTAGCAATGCACAAGCTTGCTTCAGACGAATAATACCAGTAAATCAACAAAATATAATAACATTTACACAATGTCCCAGCTGGCATGCGCCCCGCAAGCGGCCTGGCGGGCGGGTCGGAGACCTGTTTCGCCGCAGCGCCGCATACCTGCGCACAAAAAAACAACAAAAGTTTCATTGCAAAAAAACATACGGGTCCGACAAAGTTGGCAACATTTCCGGGCGACGACGACGAAAAACCCGCCATATATTTTCTATTTGAAATTTGTGTTGCAATAGTGCATGATTCATAGTCTTCCGTGCGGCGCTCCCATGACGGCCGGGCGCGGCTCGGCCGGCACGCTGGCTTTTTTCGTCAACAATCGTTATCGTTGCGTCTAGCAGAACTGCCACGTTCCTAGAGGAATAGTAAACGCCGAGGATGCGCGGCGCCGCCCGGTCCCCACATCCCATCCGCAAAAATGCTTGCGCCATTGCCGCCCCAACCGCATGTTGCTGTATATAATTATTCCCATGGGCAAACCTTTTAGCCTGTTATCCACACTTAGGAGCATACACATGTCCGTTCAGCTGACCAAGCGCCGACAGCTTTATACGTCTTGCGCATTACTCGCCCTCCCACTTGCATTGGCTAACGTGACCAATGCCCAGGCCGCCACAACGGTGACCGCCACCGCGCCATCCGCGCCCAGCACCGGCGGCAGCAACGTCATGAGCGCGACCGTCGTCGGCTCCGCCGCGGCCCCGGCCAAGGCCGCCGCCGCGACGCCGACCAAACCGGTCGCCAACGCCACCAACGAGACCACGCCAGAGGACGGCCGGGCCTATTCGAACTCGTCCAAGTTCGGCAACTTCTACCGCCCGTTCGCCGCCAACTCGCTGTGGAACTCGCGCCCGGTGAACCCGGTGTTCGGCACCTACTCGATCCCGACGTCCGATTATTATCCGGCGATCGCCTCGGGCGCGTTTTCGACCGGCGCCTTCGAAGGCTTGGCAAGCGATCCGGCGATGGTGGTGTACGGTTCGACCGCCAAAGGCATCTGGGACCCGGACACCGAGGCCTATGTGCCGTCGATCACCGTACCGCACTGGCCCGCTTCGACCACGCCGGCCACCGGCGGCGACGGCCACGCCGACATCGTCGACGCGACCACCGGCATCGTCCACTCGTTCTGGCAACTGAAAAAGGATGCCACCGGGCGCTGGACCGCCAATACCTACGGCCACACCCGCATCGACGGCCGCGGCTGGGGCGATCCGGCGCACTACTACCAAGGCGCGCGCGCTGCGGCGGTGCCGCCACTGGGCGGTCTGATCCGCAAACACGAGGTCAACGACGGCCTGCTGAACTACGGGCACGCGCTGGCCATGTCGCTGACGTTTAACGCGCTGGCGCCGACACCGGCATATATTTATCCAGCCACGTCGGCCGATACCTACGCCGCCATCGTCAACAGCGGCAAGATCCCGGAGGGCGCGCTGATGATGCTGCCGCCGTCGTTCGACGACACCAAAATGGTCACCATCGCCCTGCGCAAGGTCGCCCGCACGCTCAAGATGTACGGCGCCTACGTGGTCGACCAGAACCACGGCACGCCTTTCTATATCTACGTGGAAAACAATTCCGGCTTCGCGCTCAACACCGGCGGCTGGAACCAGGCCGTCGCCAACGATCTGCAAACGATACGGGCGGCGTTGCGTCAGGTGGTCTCGGCCGGTAGCTGGGTCGACGGCGAAGGCCGCACCATCGTGCCGGAGACGACGGCCAATTTCAACCTGATGTCGATGCGCGGCGCTTGGGTGCGCAGCGCCGGCACCGTCAGCGGCAAGTTCAACACCTTGACGCAAGCGCTCGAGTTCCCGGCCACCACCACCGCCACCACGATGAACAACACCAGTATGCGCGGCGTGGGCAACGTCCAATGGGCCAAGACGGCGGTGGGCGACACGCTTAAGGTAACCGCCATCGCAACCGGCGGCGCCAAGATGCGCCTGCATGTGGTGGTCGACCACAAGGTCGTGGTCGATTCCGGCCTGCTGACCAACGGCATGTCGGCCCGCTGGGTGGTGCCGGCCGGTGCGAAATACAATCTGTACGTGGTCAGCGGCGTGGGCGCGCCGTCGAGCATGCGCGCCAAGCTGGAAAAAGTCACCCCTTAAGCGTCCTGCACGCTCTCAACACCCGATGCGGCGCCTGCCGCATCGGGTTTTTTTTTGCGCCGGCGTGTCGCCCCTGCGCAGCGCCGGCCGGCTTGCCCATCTTCGTGCCGGCCCGATGCGGCTGCGGCGGGCTTCGACGCCGCGCTCGGCGGACGGTCCGGAATTATCTATATTGCAACATCTAACGCGGCAATTCCTCCGGCCGGGCGCCAGCGCCGGCCGGCAAACCGCCGCAACCGCAGGCGAGTTATCCATTGAATATCAAAATGGCACCCGTTTTAGTGTAAACTCCGTCTAGTGTTTCATCAATTAACAAGGAATCAACATGACCTTCATGGTAGCGACCCTGCTCACCATACTGCTTGCCATCATCCTGATTCCAATCATCGTCCTGCTGTTACAGTCACTGAGCGCCTTTTTCGCCGCCCACACCGTGACCGGCCTGGCTGGCGCGCGCCCGCGCATCGCGGTGCTGGTGCCGGCGCATAACGAGGAAGCGGGATTGGCGGCCACGCTGGCGAGCCTGATGCCGCAACTGCAGGCGGGCGACCGCGTGCTGGTGGTGGCCGACAACTGCGCCGACGACACCGCCGGCGTGGCGCGCCGCGCCGGCGCCGACGTGCGCGAACGCCGCCACGCCACCGAGCGCGGCAAGGGCTACGCGCTCGACTTCGGCGTGCGCGCGCTGGCGGCCGACGCGCCCGAGGTGCTCATCATCATCGACGCCGACTGCCTGGTCGCCGACGGCGCGCTGGCCAAGCTGGCGCACGTCTGCGCCACGCGCCAGCGCCCGGTGCAGGCGCTGTACCTGATGTACGCGCCCGGCGGCAGCCTGATGAAAAAAATCGCCGAATTCGCCTGGGTGGTGAAGAACCAGGTACGCCCGCTCGGCTTCCACCGGCTCGGCCTGCCTTGCCAGCTGATGGGCACCGGCATGGCCTTCCCCTGGTCCATCATCAGCACCGCTTCGCTCGCCAACGGCCACATCGTCGAGGACATGAAACTCGGCCTCGACCTGGCGCTGGCGGGCACGCCGCCGCTGTTCTGCCCGGACGCGCTGGTGTCAAGCACCTTCCCGACAAGCAACAGCGGCACCGACACCCAGCGCACGCGCTGGGAACACGGCCACCTGAGCATGATCGTTTCGGAGGCGCCGCGGCTGTTATGGCGCGGGCTGGCCAAGGGCAGCGTCAAGTCGGTGGCGATGGCGCTCGACCTGAGCGTGCCGCCGGTCGCGCTGCTGTGCCTGCTGACGCTCGCCGTCTCGGCGCTGGCCGCGCTGCTGGCCGTGTTCACCGGCGCCCACACGCCGCTGCTGCTGGCGGTGGCCGCGCTCGCCGGCCTGGGCCTGGCCGTGCTGCTGGCGTGGCTGCGCTTCGGACGCGCCATCCTCAGCGCCGGCGACCTGCTCACGGCCGTGTTGTACATGTTCGCCAAGATACCGTTGTATCTGCGCTTCTTAATCAACCGCCAGGTCGAATGGGTGAGGTCTAAACGTGACAATGAATAATCCGCACGCCAGCGCCGCAGCCGCAGCCGCTCCCGTGCACGCGCCCGCCACCGATTTCGAGCGCCGCGTCCACGCCGTACTCGGCCTGCCGTTCGACGCCGTCACCATGGGCCAGGCCGAGGCCATGCTGCTCGACGACCTGCGCCAGCGGCGCCGCAACTTCTTTTCCACGCCTAACCTGAACTTCCTGGTCGCCGCGCTCGACGACCGGCCGTTTCGCGACTCGGTGCTGCGCTCGGACCTGTCGATCGCCGACGGGATGCCGATCATCTGGATCGCCCGCCTGCTGGGCATTCCGCTGACCGAGCGCGTGGCCGGCTCGACCTTGTTCGAGCGCCTGCGCGCGCAGCGCCAGGTGCCGCTCAAGGTGTTCTTCTTCGGCGGCCCGGACGGCGTGGCGCGCCGCGCCGGCGACGTGCTCAACAGCGAGAACGGCGCGCTGCGCTGCGTCGGCGCGCGCTCGCCCGGCTTCGGCACCATCGAGCAGATGAGCACGCCGGAGCTGATCGACGAAATCAATCACGCCCGCCCCGACTTCCTGCTGGTGGCGCTGGGGGCCAAACGCGGCCAAACCTGGATCGAACACAATTTGGCGGCGCTGCACACGCCGCTCGTCAGCCATCTGGGCGCCGTGGTCAACTTCGTCGCCGGCACCGTGACCCGGGCCCCCGGCCTGATGGGCCGGCTCGGTCTCGAATGGCTGTGGCGCATCAAGGAAGAGCCGGCGCTGTGGCGGCGCTACTGGCGCGACGGCATCGCGCTGCTGGGCCTGTTCACCGGTTCGGTGCTGCCCGGCGCGCTCGACGCGGCGCGCCGGCGCGCCGGCAAGGGGCGCCGCGCGCCCGTGCTGCGCGTGCTCCCGGAGCTCGCCGGGACCCGCCTGGCGCTGGCCGGCGACTGGCTCGAGCCCGACCTGGCGCCGCTGCGGCGGGCGTTCACGGCCGCCACCGCCGAGCCGGGCCACATCGTGCTCGACCTGCGCGAGGCCGGCCGCCTCGACAGCGCCTTGATCGGCCTGCTGATGCTGCTGTACGGCCACCAGACCAAAGTGCGCATGGGCTTTAGCATTGCCGCCTGCTCGGTCGCGGCCGCCCGCGCGCTGCGCCTGGCCCGCGCCGATTATCTACTGCAAGGACAGCCGGCGCCGTCGGCGCAGGCGGCTCCCACCACCAACCTCAACAAGGAAACCCCATGAACATCCTCGTCACCGGCGGCGCCGGCTATATCGGTTCGCACACCTGCATCGAACTGCTGCGCGGCGGTCACGAGGTGGTGGTGGTGGACGACCTGTCCAACGCCGAGGCCGACGTGATCGCGCGCGTGGCCAGCCTGGCCGGCGCCGCGCCCGCCTTCGTCGAAGCGGACATCCGCGACCGCGCGGCCATGGAGCGCCTGTTCGCCCAGCACCGCTTCGACGCGGTGATCCACTTCGCCGGGCTGAAAGCGGTCGGCGAATCGGTCGCCCAGCCGCTGCGCTACTACGACGTCAACGTGTATGGCAGCGTGGTGCTGTTCCAGACAATGCAGAAGTTCGGCGTCAAGACGCTCATCTTCAGCTCCTCGGCCACGGTCTACGGCGACCCGGAGACCACGCCGATCGTCGAAGACTTCCCGCTGCGCACGACCAACCCGTACGGCGCCTCGAAGCTGATGATCGAAAACATCCTGCGCGACCTCGCCGCCGCCGAGCCCGACTGGCGCATCTGCCTGCTGCGCTATTTCAACCCGGTGGGCGCCCACGAGAGCGGCCTGATCGGCGAGAACCCGCGCGGCATCCCCAACAACCTGCTGCCGTTCATCGCCCAGGTGGCCGAGGGCCGGCGCGAGCGCCTGTCGGTGTTCGGCGACGACTACCCGACGCCCGACGGCACCGGCATGCGCGACTACATCCACGTGGTCGACCTGGCCGTCGGCCACGTCAAGGCGCTCGACCGGCTCGCCGCCGCGCCCGGCGTGCTCACGTACAACCTGGGCACCGGCAAGGCCAGCAGCGTGCTCGAGATGGTGCGCGCGTTCGAGCGCGCCAGTGGCCGCGCCATCCCGTACGCCATCTTGCCGCGGCGCGCCGGCGACATCGCCGTCTGTTACGCCGCCACCGACCTGGCCGAGCGCGAACTGGGCTGGAAGGCCGCGCGCGGCATCGACCAGATGTGCGCCGACGCCTGGCGCTGGCAAAGCAGCCTGATCAAATAAACCGCGGGGCGCGCCGCCGCGCGCCCTTTTGCCCCACCGTTCCCCAGTTGTTGTTTCCTTCGCCGATGATCATCACCTCCAACGAATTTTCCCCGTCCAGTTCCAGCGTCGCCACCGGCGTGTGCATCGTCGGCGCCGGCGCGGCCGGCATCACGCTCGCGTGCGAACTGGACCGCAGCGGCATCAGCGTGCTGCTGCTCGAGGCCGGCGGCTACGCGCCCGACCCCGACAGCGCAGGCGACTATGCCGGCCTGGCCGCCAAGCCGCACCCGGAAACCACCGAGTTCCGCCGCGTCAAGCTGGGCGGCACCACCGGCATCTGGGGCGGACGCTGCGTGCCGTACGACCCGATCGACTTCGAGCGGCGCGACTACCTGGCCAACAGCGGCTGGCCGATCCCGTACGAGGAAGTGGCGCGCCACTACCCGCGCGCCATGGAATACTGCGACGCCGGCCGCGACGAGTTCTCGGTCGGCGGCTCGCTGGCGCCCGGCGCCGGCGCCACCATCGCCGACCTCGGCGCCAACGACGTGCTGCTGGGCGACCGCATCGAACGCTACAGCCTGCCGACCGACTTCGGCAAGCGCTACCGCGAAAAACTGCGCGCCTCGCCCAACATCACCACCGTGCTGCACGCGCGCTGCACCAACATCGTGCGCGCGCCGGGCGCCGACCGCGTCGCCGCCATCGAAGTGACCGACCGCGCCGGCCGCGTCGTCACCGTCAGCGCCGACGCCTTCGTGCTGGCCGGCGGCGGCATCGAAGTGGCGCGCCTGCTGCTGAACGCCGACCGCGCCAACGGCGGGCTGGGCAACCGCAACGACCTGGTCGGACGCTACTACGCCTGCCACTTCGAAAACACCGTCGGGCGCATCACGCCCGGCGCCGCGCCGATCCCGTTCCAGTTCGAAAAAACCACGGACGGCGTCTACGCCCGCCGCAAGCTGCAGTTCTCGGCCGACGCCCTGCGCCGCCACCGCCTGCTCAACACGGCGTTCCGTTTCCACTTCCCGGAGTACTCGGACGCCAGCCATGGCAGCGCCGTGATGTCGACCATTTTCCTGGCGAAATCGGTGTTGATCCCCGAATACCGCGCGATCCTGCAGCACAGCGCCGCCGCCAGCGCCGACTCGCCGGCCTCGGCCCACATCAAGAACGTCGTCACCGGCCTGCCGCAGCTGTTCAAGTTCGGCTA
>DASVTJ010000774.1:0-2230 GCA_036387635.1 Duganella sp. | reverse complement strand
TCGGCCATGCGGCCGATGACGGCCGCTTCGCCGAAGCCTTCGCGGTGGAACAGCGCCAGCACCTCGTCGACGCTGCCGGCGTCGCACGAAACCAGCAGGCCGCCCGAGGTTTGCGGGTCGGTCAGCAGCATGTGCTGCGCCGTCGACACGCCCGCGCCCAAGGTCACATCCTTGCCGTACGCGTCCCAGTTGCGGCCCGAGGCGCCGGTGAAGTAGCCGTCGTGCGCCAGCTGCTCGACGCCGGGCAGCAGCGGAATCTTGGACATCTCCAGATGCGCTTCGAGCTTGGCGCCGCGCGCCAGTTCCAGCAGGTGGCCCAGCAGGCCGAAGCCGGTGACGTCGGTGAGCGCGTGCACGCCGGCCATCTCCGAGAGCGCCTTGCCCGGCTTATTGAGCTTGGTGGTGTTGTCGATCATGGCCTTGTAGCCGTCGGCGTCGAGCTTGTCCTTCTTGAGGGCGGCCGACAGCACGCCCACGCCGAGCGGTTTGCCCAGCACCAGCACGTCGCCGGCCTTGGCGTCGGCGTTGCGCTTGACCTTCGACGGATGCACGAGGCCCAGCACCACCAGGCCGTAGATCGGCTCGACCGAGTCGATGGTGTGGCCGCCGGCGATCGGAATGCCCGCCTCGGCGCAGATCGATTCGCCGCCCTTGATGATCTGGCCGATGGTTTCGATCGGCAGTTTGTTGATCGGCATGCCGACCAGGGCCAGCGCCAGGATCGGCGTGCCGCCCATGGCGTAAACGTCGGAGATGGCGTTGGTGGCGGCGATGCGGCCGAAGTCGAACGGATCGTCGACGATCGGCATGAAGAAGTCGGTGGTGGCGATCAGCGCCTGTTCGTCATTGAGCTTGTAGACGGCGGCGTCGTCGGCCGTCTCGATGCCGACCATCAGTTCCTTCGGCACCGGGAAACCGGTCGAATTCTTCAGGATCTCGGACAGCACGCCGGGCGCGATTTTGCAGCCGCAGCCGCCGCCGTGGGAGAAGGAGGTCAGTTTGATAGCGTCATTGCTCATTTGGTATCCCTTAGTTTGGGTGGTTCGTTTGCTTGAGCAGATTATCCACTAACTCCAGCAATGCCGCCCGTTCGGCGGCCGGCGCGAACAGCGGCGCACGGGCGTCGCACTGCGCGCGCAGCAGCGCGTGGAACGCCGGCTCGTCGATGCTGCGCTCGATCAGGCGCGCCAGCGCGGCCGCGTCGCCGGGCGGGAAGTAGCCGGCGTAGTCCTCGCCCAGCATGCCACGGTTGCCGTTGATGTCGCTCGCCAGCACCGGCACGCCGGCGCTGACCGCCTCGATGATGACGTTGGCGCCGCCTTCCATGTGCGATGTCAGCGCCATCGCGTGGCTGCGTTTTAAGCGCTGGCGCGTGGCGGCGTGCGGCATGGCGCCCAGCCACAGGTAGCGCGGCACGTCGCCGGCGGTGGCGCGGGCGGCGTCGCCCAACGCCGGCTCCAGCGCGCCGCCGATGTGGACCAGGCGCGCCGACGGCGACGTCACCAGCGCGGCGGCGCGCATGAACGTGCGCGGGTCTTTTTCCTCGCGCAGGTGGCCGATCATGCAGATGTCGGCGTGGCGCCTGGCCGCCGGCGGCGCCGGGCGCAGGGTGGCGGCGGACTGGAAGATGACGCTGGTCCTGGCGTGCAGCGGCGCCGGCAGCACGTCCAAGCCGGCCGGCTGCAGCAGCACCAGCGCGCTGGCTTGTTGCAGGGAGCGCTGCGCGCTGGCGTCGGTGTGGATGTCGCGATACAGGTCGGTGCCGGTCAGCAGCAGGATCGACGGGCGCTGCGGCCAGGCCCGCGACCAGGCGTCCAGCGACGGCGCCGAGCGGCGCGCGTGCAGCGCGATCAGCAGATCCGGCGGCGCGTCGCCGATGTCGGCGTCGGCGTCGGCGTCGGCGTTGGGCCAGTTCAGGCTAATGGTGACGCGGTAGCGCGTGCGCAAAAAACGCGCCCAGCGGCTCGCGCTTTGCCAATTGCCGTTGTTGGCGCGGGCCGACGCCGGGCTGACGATCCAGATATGCTGTCGTGTCACTGGTGTTTTACTTAAAAGTCGTTACAATCGCCCCATGAATTCCAGCCCATCTTCGTTCCGGAACGCCAGCCCGCAGCAACTGGCGCAGTCGCTGCGGCATGCGCGGGATTATACGCTGCTGCTGTTCGATTGCTTCGCCGCCGCCGGCATGGACGTGCCGTCGCGCGTGCCGCAACTGCGCATCCTCAATCCG
>DASVTJ010000773.1:0-1907 GCA_036387635.1 Duganella sp. | reverse complement strand
GTTGAGCACCGTCTGGATCAGCTGCTCCTTGTCGCCCCGGAACTCGGGAATCGAGGCGTCGTAGTCGCGCAGGATGGTCAGGCCGGACGGGAACTCGGCCAGCATCAGGCTGCGCACGCGCTCGAGCACCTCGTGGATGTTAACGTCGCCGACGATGTGCGGGCGCCGGTGCGGCGCCAGCAGGCGGTCGACCAAGGTTTGCAGGCGGTCGGCCTCCTTGATGATCACCTGCGTGTATTCGCGCAACTGCACCGCGTGCAGCGCCGGCAGCTCCATCTCCAGCAGCTGCGCGGCGCCGCGGATGCCGCCCAGCGGGTTCTTGATCTCGTGCGCCAGGTTGCGGATCAGCTCCTTGTTGACCTGGCTCTGGTCGAGGATGCGCTCCTCGCGGTCGAGCTTGAGGTGCTGCAGGTGTTCGCGCAGCTCGATCAGGATGTGGCCGGCCGGCTCGTCGAGCGCCGAGACGATGCTGTGCACGTGCAGCGGATCGCGCCCGGCCCGCTCCAAGGTCAAATCCTGGCGCAGGTCGGAGAACTTGTGCTCGCGCGCCTGGGCGCAGATGTGATCGAGCTCGTCGGGGTTGACGAACTGCGCCGACAGGGTTTGCCGCGACAGCGCCTTCAGCGAATTCTCCAACAGGTTTTCCGCCGCCGCGTTGGCGTAGGTGATATGGCCTTCGGCGTCGAGCAATACCACGGCCGAGGCCAGCAATTCCAGGCCGGCCAGCGCCGGCGGACGGTTCATGGCGGCCACGGCGCGGGCGGCGATATTACTGACTAAACTCATGGCTGACTCGATTCATACTGATCCATCATCGGATATTGGCGATCTCGCGTTTCAAGGCGTCGACATTCTTTTCCGAGCGGCTGATGCTGTCGCGCATGGCGGCCACCCGTTCCTGGTACTTGGCGTAGTTACGCTCGTCGCCGCGCCGTTCCGGCTCGCCGCCGTTGAATTCCTTGCGCAACTCGGCCAGCTTTTGCGTTTCACTTTTCAGCTCGTCCTCGAGGATGGCGCGGCGGTCGGCGTCGCGCGCGCGCTGCTCGGCGCCATCGACGCGTGGAAAGGCGCCGGGCGAGGCGGCCGGCGCGGCCGGGGTGCCAGGCACTGCCGGCGCCACATTGCGGGCCGGCGCGCCCTGCCGCTTCGGCGGCGCCGTGATCGTCAGGCCCGGCAACTCCATCGACTTGCAATAGCTGCCGCGATAAACATCGGTGTATTCGGTGCTGCCGTTGGGCGGCGTGCATTTGTAGATCACGCCCTGCGCCCGCGCCGCGCCGATCGCCAGCATCAGAATCGGCAACGCCAGCGCGGCCAGGCCGCATCGTTTGAAACTCATTGTCATTCGTAATCCATGGGTGGAAAGCTCCATCCTGAATATACAACATCCAAACAAAAACGCGGGGAAAGCAATGGCTCGCCCCGCGTTTTTTGCTTCACCACAAGCGTCGGCAAGCCTGTGGCAAGCCGATACTATGCGATTACAGCGAGTAGTACATGTCGAACTCGGCCGGGTGGGTCGTCATGCGCATGCGCTGGACGTCCTGCATTTTCAGTTCGATGTACGCGTCGATCATCGAATCGCTGAACACGCCGCCACGGGTCAGGAACTCGCGGTCTTTGTTCAGTGCGTCAAGCGCTTCTTCCAGCGAGGCGCAGACGGTCGGGATCAGCGCGTCTTCTTCCGGCGGCAGGTGGTACAGGTCTTTCGATGCCGCTTCGCCCGGGTGGATCTTGTTGGCGATACCGTCCAGGCCGGCCATCAGCAGCGCGGCGAAGCACAGGTACACGTTCGCCAGTGGATCGGGGAAACGGGTTTCGATGCGGCGGCCTTTAGGATTGGCCACGTGTGGAATGCGGATCGAAGCCGAACGGTTTTTAGCCGAGTACGCCAGTTTCACCGGCGC
>DASVTJ010000772.1:0-2550 GCA_036387635.1 Duganella sp. | reverse complement strand
CAGCTGGGAGCCGGATATCTGGGGCAGGCTGCGCGCCGGCACCAACAGCGCCAGGGCCAATTTGCAGGCCAGCGAAGCCGACCTGGCGGCCGCGCGCCTGTCGGCGCAGGGCGAGCTGGCGACCAACTACTTCCTGCTGCGTCAGACCGACGCCGAAAAGGCGCTGCTCGACGCCACCACCGAAGGTTACGAGCGCGTGCTGCAGATCACGCAAAACCGCTTCGACGCTGGCGTCACCGCCAAATCGGACCTGCTGCAGGCGCAAACCCAGTTGGCCAACGCCCGCATCGACCAGGTCAGCCTGGTGAACCAGCGCGCCAATCTGGAACACGCCATCGCGGTCTTGCTGGGCAAGGCCGCCAGCGATTTCGCGCTGGCGCCGGCGCCGTGGAACGTGGTGGTGCCGGACGTGCCGGCTGGCGTGCCATCGACGCTGCTACAGCGCCGCCCGGACATCGCCGCCGCCGAGCGGTCGGTGGCCGTCGCCAACGAGCAAATCGGCATCGCGCGCGCGGCCTATTTCCCCAGCCTGAATTTGACCGGTTCCTATGGCGTCGGCTCCAACGCGGCTTCGGGCCTGTTCAACGCCTCCAACAGCCTTTGGTCGCTCGGGCTGTCGGCGGCGCAGACATTGTTCGACGCCGGCGCCATCACGGCCCGCGTGGCCGGCGCCGAAGCGTCGCGCGACGCCGCCATTGCCCGTTATCGCCAGACGGTTTTAACCGCGTTCGCCGATGTCGAGAACCAGCTGTCGGCCACCAGGGCGCTGGCGCAGCAACAAGGCTTGCGCCGGGTGGCCTCCGAGGCGGCCGACCAGGTAGAGGCGCAAATGCTGAACCGCTATCGCGCCGGCCAGGTGGGTTACACCGATGTCGTGACCGCGCAGACCACCGCGCTCAATGCGCGCCGCGCGCTGGTGCAATCGCAGGCGGACCGCCAGACCGTCGCGATCGCGCTGATTCAGTCGCTCGGCGGCGGCTGGCATGCTGCTAGCGAGTAGCAGGGCAGGGCAGGACAGGGCATGGCGGAGGAGCGGGGAGGGCGCGTGGCGCGTTTGATACGAACGGTGCGCGCTTGGTGTTTCTGCACGACCTTTGTATAATCATCTGGCAAGATATAGCAAAAAGCCAGACAAAAGCCACATCCCCGCCAGCTTGCATAACTGTTGTAAGGCGCGGGTTTTTTACGGTTGGTTGTGATGCCACGATGACGAAATTTGCCCTTACTGCCGCCGTAGCCACTGCCAATATCGCCGCCGACCAGGCTTCGCCACTGCCATTGGCGTCTTCTTCCGCCTCGTCGCCGCGGGTGCGTCCGCCCGCCGCCATGGTGCCGGTGGTTGGCATCGGCGCCTCCGCCGGCGGACTCGATCCGATCTGCGAATTTCTGGCCGGCGTGCCACCGGACAGCGGCTTTGCCTATGTCGTGGTGCAGCATCTGGACCCGCACCATAAGAGTCTGCTGCCCGAGCTGCTGCAGCGGGTAACGCCGGTGAAAGTGTCCGAGGTGGCCGACGGCATGGAGGTCGAGGCCGACCATGTCTATGTGATTCCGCCTGACCGCGACCTGGCCTTCGACCGCGGCCGGTTCGCCGTGCTGCCGCCGTCCGGGCCGCGCGGGTTTCGCTTGCCGATCGATAGCTTCTTCCGGGCGCTGGCCGATTATGGCCGCGAGCGCGCCGTCGGCATCGTATTGTCGGGCATGGGCGCGGACGGCACGCTGGGGCTGGCGGCGATCCGCGAGAACGGCGGATTGACGCTCGCGCAGCGGCCGACGTCGGCCCGCTTCGATCGGATGCCGCTGAGCGCCATCGGCGCCGAGGTGGTCGACATCGTCGCGCCGCCGGCGGAGATGGCGGCACGCATGGTCGAGTGGCGCGTTGGCCGCGAAGGCAGTGTGGCGCCGCAGAGCTTGGCCCAGCGCGACTCGTTGCGGCAGCTTTTCGAACTGCTGCTCCAGCAGACCGGCGCCAATTTCTCCGACTATAAACTAAGCACCGTACTGCGCCGCATCGAGCGCCGCATAAAACTGCGTCAGTGCGCCGAACTGGCGGACTATGTCGCCTACATGCGCGAAAATCCGGCGGAAGTCGAGCTGCTGTTCAAGGAACTGCTGATCGGCGTGACCAACTTCTTCCGCGACCCCAAGGTGTGGGAGTACCTGATGGAGAGCGCGCTGCCGCGATTGTTGGCGGCGCATCCGGAGGGCGCCGCCTTCAAGGCCTGGGTGCCGGCCTGTTCGACCGGGGAGGAGGCATATTCGCTGGCGATCGCGTTCAACGAAGTGATCGAGCGGCTGCGTCCCACGGCGCGCTACACGCTGCAAATTTTCGCCACCGACCTTGACGACGACGCCATCGACCGCGCGCGCCAAGGCCTGTACGGCGCCGATATCGCGGCGGAGGTCTCTGCCGAACTGCTACAACGCTATTTCATGCCGGCCGAGAAGGGCGGCTACCGGATACGCAAGGACGTGCGCAACACGATCATCTTCGCGCGCCAGAACATCATTTCGGACCCGCCGTTCACCAAGCTCGATGTCCTGTGCTGC
>DASVTJ010000771.1:0-3030 GCA_036387635.1 Duganella sp. | reverse complement strand
GCAGGTCAATCGCAACAAAGAGCAACGCATTATCCGCCAGCGACGAAAAAAATTGCGCTGCCATAATGGTATAGAAACCACGATTCATTCTGGGATGCCTGAAAGCTTGTATTGGCTTGCTTTATACCACGCTTTGATCGTATCCCCAAGAATTGAGCAGTGCGTCTACGCCCGACAACGGCGGGCGCACGGTAAAATACGCTTCCACCGTTTTTAGCAAAGATAGCACTATGCCAAGGCCGATCGTCGCCACCATCCACATCGCATCCCTGCAGCATAATCTGGCGCGCGCCAAGGCGCGCTCGCCCGGCGCCAAGGCGTGGGGGGTGCTCAAGGCCAACGGCTACGGCCACGGGCTGGAGCGGGCGATGCGCGGCTTCGCCGACGCCGACGGCCTGGCGCTGGTCGAGCTGGACAACGCCATCCGGCTGCGCGAGCTGGGCTGGAAAAAGCCGATCCTGTTACTGGAAGGTTTCTTCGGTCCGGATGACTTGAACACCGTGGTCGGCTACAACCTGCAGGCGGCGGTCCACTGCGACGAGCAGCTGGCATGGCTGGCCGACGCCAACGAGGCGCTGACGGCGCGCGGCATCAAGCTCGACTTGCATCTGAAGATGAACAGCGGCATGAACCGGCTCGGCTTCATGCCCGACGTGTTCGCCGCCGCGCATGCGCGTCTGGTGGCGCTGTCGTGCGTCGGCGGCATCACGTTGATGACGCACTTCGCCAACGCCGACGACGCCGCCCATCCGCTGTTGCCGATCGCCGAGCAGATCCGCCGCTTCGAGGCGGCCGCCGCCGGCCTGCCGGGCATGCGCAGCCTGTCGAACTCGGCCGCCGTGCTGCGCCAGGACGAGCTGGTCGACATCCTGCGCAACGACTGGGTGCGCCCCGGCATCATGCTGTACGGCGGCACGCCGGGCGGCAAGTCGGCCGAGGACTACGGCCTGCTGCCGACGATGACGTTGAGCAGCGAGATCATCGGCGTGCAACAGATCGCCGCCGGCGACGCCGTCGGCTACGGCAGCCGCTTCCAGGCCGAGGGGCCGATGCGGGTCGGCGTGGTCGCCTGCGGCTACGCCGACGGCTATCCGCGCCACGCGCCGGTCGACACGCCGGTGCTGGTCGACGGCGTGCGCACGCGGCTGGTCGGGCGCGTGTCGATGGACATGCTCACGGTCGACCTGACCGACTTGCCAGAGGCGAAGATCGGCAGCAAGGTCACACTGTGGGGGCGCGGCCTGCCGATCGACGAGGTGGCCAACGCGGCCGGCACCATCGGCTACGAGCTCATGTGCGCGCTGGCGCAGCGCGTGGCGGTGGTCGAGGACAATGGGGTCGAGGACGATGTGGTCGAGGACTACGGGGTCGAGGGTTAAGCGATGGCCAAGGCAAAAACCAATTTCGTCTGCACCGAGTGCGGCGCCATGGCCAATAAATGGACCGGGCAATGCTCGTCGTGCCAGCAGTGGAACACGATGGTGGAGTCGGTCGTCGAGACCGGCGGCAACAACCGTTATTCGCAGCCGCAGCACCTGGGGCTGGCGCAGACGGCGCCGGTGCTGTCGCTGGCCGACATCGACGCCATCGACGTGCCGCGCTTCGGCACCGGCATCGAGGAGTTCGACCGCGTGCTCGGCGGCGGGCTGGTGGCCGGTGGCGTGGTGCTGATCGGCGGCGACCCCGGCATCGGCAAGTCGACGCTGCTGCTGCAGGCGCTGGCGAACCTGTCGCATATTAAGAAGGTGTTGTACGTCAGCGGCGAGGAATCGGGCGCGCAGATCGCGCTGCGCGCCAAGCGCTTGCAGGTCGACGCCCGCGACTTGAAACTGCAGGCCGAGATCCAGCTGGAAAAGATTCTCGGCACCTTGGCCGACCTGAAACCGGACGTGGCCGTGATCGACTCGATCCAGACCGTGTATTCCGACGCGCTCAGTTCGGCGCCCGGTTCGGTGGCGCAGGTGCGCGAGTGCGCCGCCCAGCTCACCCGCGTGGCCAAGCAGACCGGCATCACCATCATCCTAGTCGGCCACGTCACCAAAGAGGGCGCGCTGGCCGGTCCGCGCGTGCTCGAGCACATCGTCGACACCGTGCTGTACTTTGAGGGCGACAACCATTCGAGCTTCCGCCTGGTGCGGGCGATCAAGAACCGTTTCGGCGCCGTCAACGAGCTGGGCGTGTTCGCGATGACCGAGAAGGGCTTGAAGGGCGTGTCGAACCCGTCCGCGCTGTTCCTGTCGCAGCACGACAACCAGGTGCCGGGATCGTGCGTGATGGTCACGCAGGAGGGCACGCGCCCGCTGCTGGTGGAGATCCAGGCGCTGGTCGACGCCAGCCACCTGCCCAACGCGCGCCGGCTGTCGGTCGGGCTGGAGCAGAACCGGCTGGCGATGTTGCTGGCGGTGTTGCACCGCCACGCCGGCATCGCCGCTTTCGACCAGGACGTGTTCATCAACGCCGTCGGCGGCGTCAAGATCACCGAGCCGGCCGCCGATCTGGCCGTGCTGCTGGCGATTAACTCGTCGATGCGTAACAAGCCGCTGCCGCGCGGCTTCGTCGTGTTCGGCGAGGTCGGGCTGGCCGGCGAGATCCGCCCGGCCCCGCGCGGGCAGGAGCGGCTGCGCGAAGCGGCCAAGCTGGGCTTCTCGGTGGCGATGATTCCGACGTCTAATGCGCCCAAGCAACCGATCGAGGGCATGACCATCATCGCCGTCGACCGCATCGATGATGCCTTCAATAAGCTGCGCGAAATCCAATAAGAATGTATTGTTATGTGTTGTAATGGTCAATAGTGCTGAACACGTAACATTATGTAATCAAAGGACGGAAAAATTGTTAGTCGATCAACGGTCAGTGGCGCGCAAGATCGTACGCGCCAAAGCAGTCGTGGTGATGGATGGCATGCCGCCGCAGCCGGGGCGCACGCTCGACCTGTGCGCCACCGGGCTGTCGATGACGTTCGACCACAAGCTGGCGGTCGGACACATAGGGCGGGTGACGTTCGAGTTGTTCTTGGACGGCAAGGGCCAG
>DASVTJ010000770.1:0-3482 GCA_036387635.1 Duganella sp. | reverse complement strand
TCGATATCGTCGGTGTTGGACGGCTTGGCCAGGTACTGGCAGGCGCCCAGCTTGATCGCCTCGACCGCCGTGTTGATGCTGGCAAAGCCGGTCAGCACCACGATCAGCATCTCGGGATCGTGCTGGTGCAGCATCTGCACGCACGCCAGGCCGGACGAGTTGCCTTTCAACTTCAAATCCACCACTGCGTAGCCGGGCGAATGGTCCACCAGCACCGCGCTGGTCTCGTCGACGTTTTCGGCCAGCAGCACCTTGTAGCCGCGCCGCTCGAACGAGCGGCTCAACGTGCGCGCGAAGGCGGCGTCGTCCTCGACCAGCAGCAGCAATCGCTGCTCTGGCTCCGGTTGCTCCGGGTGCTCCGGTTGTTCTGGTTGCTCTTTTAGCTCTTCAGTAGTCATGATGCGCTGGTTCCGGTTTGATTTCAATGGCCGACAACGGCAGCGTCAGACGCACCACCGCCCCCCCCTGCTCCAGATTGCTGGCGGTGACGGCACCGCCCAGGGTGCGCGCCACGTTCACCACCAGGAACAAGCCAAGCCCGCCGCCCGGCCGTCCCTTGCTGGAATTATACGGCTTGCCGAATTGCGCCAGCATCGCCTCGGCGAAGCCTGGACCGCAGTCGGTCACCTGCAATACCAGGGCGTCGTCCTCGCGACTGGCCTCCATGCGCAGCCAGTGCGGCGACGCCTCCAGCGCATTATCGAGCACATTGCAGATCATTTGCTTCAACGTCGAATCGGACACCACCGGCAGGTCGGGATCGATGCGGTTCTCGAACTCGAACGCCACCACCGGACGGCCGATGCGCCACTCGGCCACCACCTCGTTGAGGAAGGTGTTGATGGTGGTGGCGGCCGATGATTCGCCGCGCGTCTCGCCGGCCGACAGCAAGATGCCGCTGACGATCGTCTTGCAGCGCTTGAGCTGCGTCTGCATCTCGGCGATCTCCTCGAGCAGCACCGGATTGCCCTTGAACTCGGGCATGCGCTTCCAGTCGCCGAGGATCACGGCCAGGGTAGCCAGCGGCGTGCCCAGTTCATGCGCCGCGCCCGAGGCCAGCAGCCCCATGCGAATGATGTGCTCCTCCTCGGCCGCCCGCTGGTGCAAGGCCGCCAGTTTGGCGGCGGTGGTGCGCATATTGCGCGTGATGCGGCTGATGAACACCACCAGCAGGGCCGCGTCGAGGATGAAGCACACCAACATGCCCTGCACATACAGGCTGAGGATGCCGCGCTCGTGGTCCAGGGGCAGCCGCAACGGTTCCGAAAACAGCGCCAGCCAGGCGATGCAGGCCCCGGTGACGGCGACGATGGTCCAGGTCGACCACGCCTCCAGCAGCACCGCGCCCAGGATCACGTGCAGCAGGTACAGGAACACGAACGGATTGGTGGCGCCGCCGCTCAGGTACAGCTGCGCCGTCAGGCTGGCCACGTCCACCGTCAACGCCAGCAGCAGCTCGTTGTTGGAAACGACCTGGTTTTCCTGCCAGCGCAAGGTGCTGGCGATGTTGAAGGCGATCAGGCAGGCCAGCACGTTGAGCATGGCCGGCATCGGCAGCTGCACGTCCAGTAGTTGCGACGCGGTGGCGATGGTGGTGATCTGGCCGATCACGGCGATCCAGCGCAACTGGATCAACTGTTGCATGTTCTTGTGGCCGGCCGCGTGGGCGATGGTGTTGGCCGAGGCCTTCACCGCCGCCAGCGGCTCGATCACCGGCGCGTTGGGCCGGCCGCGGTCGTACGGATTCTGGTTTTTAGTCGTCATCCCTGCTTTCCCTGATCAACGCGGGTCGGGCGTGGCCGCCTTGCGGGCGTCGCGCATGACCCAGAACGCCGCGCCGGCCACCATCAACGCCAGCGCGAACCAGGTGACAGCATAAACCAGATGGCTGTTGGCGAAGGCGATCACCGTCAGGCCGCCGACCGGGCGCACGCTGTCGCCGGGCACCTCCGCCCGCGCCGAGGCGGCGTCGGCGTCGATGAAGTACGGCGCCACCGGCGGCAGGCCGCGCGCGCGCGCGATCGACTGCAGGTCGCGCGTGTACCAGTAATTGCGCGCCGGTTCGTTGCTGCGCAGCGAGCTGGTCTTCTCGCTCACGCGCAGCAAGCCGGTGATGGTGACTTCCCTTCCACCGCGCGCGGCAGCGCAGGCGTTCGGCGGCGCCGGCGGCGGCGCCGCCTGCGAATGCCAGCCGCCGTCGCCGGCCGGCACGAAGCCGCGGTTGATCATGACGATGCCACCGTCGGCCGTGCACAGCGGCGTCAGCACCCAGTAGCCGATGCCGCGTTCGAGCGACGCCAGCGTCCACGTGCTCGACGCCGGCAGGTACACGCCGCTGATGCGCACGCGGCGGTACTCGTCGGCCTCGGCGCTGAGCGCAGGCCACTCGGCCATGGCCGGCGCCGGCGTGGGCGCGCCGTGCACGCGCTGGTCGACCCGCTCGATCAGCGCCAGTTTCCATTGCAGTCTGTAGACTTGCCACGTTCCCAATGCAAAAAACCCTGCAAACATCAGCCCGGCCACGAGGGCCAGGCTGACGCGCAGGGCGCGGGAACGTTGGCGCGATGCGCCAGTCGTCATTTCATGTCGTGCATGCTGTGCACATCCGTGCCCATGGACGGCATCATGTTCACGTTCATGTGGTACATGACCCAGATCGAACCGGCCATGACGATGACCAGCAGCACCAGGGTGAACATGGTGGCCAGCATCGACCAGCCGCCCTCGTTCTTGCCGTTCATGTGCAGGAAGTAGACCATGTGCACCACCACCTGGACGGCGGCGAAAGCGAGGATCACGGCGGCCGTGGTGCTCGACTTGTCGAACACCTTGCCCATCACAAGCCAGAACGGGATCGCCGTCAGGATCACGGCCAGCACGAAGCCGATCGCGTAATCCTTCAGGCTGCCGTGCGCGCCCTCGTCGCCATGGCCATGGTCGTCGTGGCCGTGGCCGTGATTGTGATCATGCCCGGAGTGGTTGTGTGGCGCGCTCATGGCAGAACTCCCATCAGATAAACAAAGGTGAAGACACCGATCCAGATCACGTCCAGGAAGTGCCAGAACATCGACAGGCACATCAGGCGACGTTTGTTGTCGACGGTCAGGCCGTGCTTACCGAGCTGGACCATCAACGTGATCAGCCAGACCATCCCGAAGGTCACGTGCAGACCGTGGGTGCCGACCAGCGCGAAGAACGAGGTCAGGAACGCGCTGCGCTGCGGACCGGCACCGATGTGGATCAGGTGCATGAACTCTTCGATCTCCAGGAACAGGAACGCCAGGCCGAACAGGCCCGTGATCCCCAGCCAGATGATGGTGAACTTCAGGTTCTTGCGCTGGGAGGCGATCATGGCGAAGCCATAGGTGATCGACGACAGCAGCAGGAACGCCGTGTTCAGCGCGATGGTGCCCAGCTCGAACAGCTCGGCGCCCGACGGCCCGCCCGCGTAATTGCGGCCGAGCACGGCGTAGGCGGCGAAC
>DASVTJ010000769.1:0-4469 GCA_036387635.1 Duganella sp. | reverse complement strand
GCTGTATTCCGATATGCTCAGCGAGGCGGTGCGCTCGCTCAAGGCCGGCAAGGAGCCGGACCTGGCGGCGCCGCTGGCCACCACCACCGAGATCAATCTGCACGTGCCGGCGCTGCTGCCGGCCGATTTCTGCGGCGACGTGCACGAGCGCCTGTCTATTTACAAGCGTATGGCGAACTGCAACGTCCAGGACAAGATCGACGACATGCAGGAAGAGATGATCGACCGCTTCGGCAAGCTGCCGGACGCCGTCAAGGCGCTGATCGAAACACACCGCTTGCGCATCGCCGCCAAGACGGTCGGTATCGTCAAGATCGACGCCCACGGCGAGGCGGCCACGTTGCAGTTCATGGCCAAGCCGCCGATCGACCCGATGCGCATCATCGAATTGATACAAAAAAACCGCCAGATCAAGCTCAATGGCCAGGACAAACTGAAGATCACCGCCAACATGCCGGACCTGGCCGCGCGCGTGGCGCAGATCAAAGGCGCGATCAAACAGTTGACCGCATGAGCCGGGCATCGTACCGTGACCCACTTCGCCACTTAGCCCAAACAACGCTAATTCCATGAAAAACGCAAAAAACACAATGAACCTGGTTTTGCAGGGGCTTGACGATTGTAAGGCCCGTCTTGAGCGCATCGCCGCCCTGACGGCTCCAAAAACCATCATTTGGCTGGGGGAACGCGCGCTGCGCTGCGAGGGTATCGCCTTTTCGCCGGCGCTGCGCCAGACCATCGAGGTGGCGGCCCACGCCGCGCAGCTGGACGCCACTTATTCCATCGGCATGCACAAGATGAGCGAATTCAAGCTGGTCGCGATGGATATGGATTCAACCCTGATCACCATCGAATGCATCGACGAAATCGCCGACATGCAGGGCTTGAAGCCGCAGGTGTCCGAGATCACCGAGGCGGCAATGCGCGGCGAACTCGATTTCTCCGAGAGCCTGAAGCGCCGCGTGGCGCTGCTCGAGGGATTGGAGGCGTCGGCATTGGAACGCGTCTACGACGAACGGCTGCAATTGTCGCCCGGCGCCGAGGCGATGCTGTCGGCGGTGCGGCAGGCCGGCCTGAAAACGTTGCTGGTGTCGGGCGGCTTCACCTTCTTCACCGAACGTTTGAAAACCCGTCTTGGCCTGGACTACACCCACGCCAACGAACTGGAAATTGTCGACGGCAGGCTCACCGGCAAGGTGCTCGGCACCATCGTCGACGCCGAGGAAAAGCAGCGTACCGTCGAACGTGTTTGCGCAGAGCTGGGCATCACGCCATCGCAGGCGATCGTGATGGGCGACGGCGCCAACGACCTGAAGATGATGAGCATCTCCGGCATGTCGGTGGCGTTCCGCGCCAAGCCGGTGGTGCGCGAGCAGGCGAACGTGGCGCTCAATTTCGTCGGCCTGGACGGCATTCTGCCACTGTTAACCTGACTGGAACGACGTTGCCGGTGCCGGTGCCGGTGCCGGTGCCGGTGCCGGTGCCGGTGCCGTGGCGCGCCAGTGTGGCGGCAGGCTGGCGTGGATATTGGTGGCGGCCACCGCGCCCTGCCCCATCGCCACGCTGATCTGATTCAGCCCCTTTACCACGTCGCCGACCGCGTACAGTCCGGGCACGCTGGTGCGCTGGTATTCATCGACCAGCAATTCGCCGCAATTTGGTTCGGTGCGCGCACCCAGCGCCGCCGCCAGATCCGAACGCGCGGATTCCCCCAGCATCGGATACAGCACGTCGCAGTGGTGTTCCGCGCCGTCGTCGGTATGCAGAATGGGTGTCATTTGCGGCGTCATACCGACGCCTTTGACCGGCGCCTGCACATAGCGCACGCCCGCCTGCTGCAGCGCGACGCGCTGCTCCGCATCGAGGGGCACGGCGTCGTCCCGCTCGAACAACGTCACATCGGAGGAGAACGTGCGCATGAAGACGGCGTGGCCTACGGGATTGGCGGGCGACGTGATCACGGCGATCTTTTTATCGATCACGTCGTAACCGTCGCACACGGGACACAGCCGCACCGCGCCGCACCGCACCGCCTCGCGCCAGTTATCGATGGGCAGGCCGGCGTCGGCCACTCCGCTGGCCAGGATGACGGTGCGGGCGCGTACCCGCGTGTCGTTAAAATCGGCGATGAAGCGGTAACCTTCGGCGTCACCGCCGTCGTCCCCTTCGCCTACCCGTGCCAGGGACGTCACTTCGCCGGCTGTGACGTGGGCATCGTAGCGCGCCAGCTGGTCGCGCAGGCGTTGCTGCAGTTGATGACCCGGAATACCATCTGGGAAGCCACCATAGTTATGCGTCACCGGTATCAACGACAGGCGGCTGTGGCCTTTATCGACCAACAGCACGTTGCGCTGGAAGCGGCGCAGATAAACCGCCGCCGACAGCCCGCCGGGGCCACCGCCGACAATCAAGACGTCGCAAGAAAAAGGGATGGGTTGAGTAATCGTATTCATGCCGCCATTATGCGACGGACCACTCCAGCGCCCCATCGGCGCGCGCCCCACGACGACGTCGGACTTGGCCCACAGCGGCGTGAAAACCACCGTTAACGCGGCCGTGAAGGCAGCAAGGCGTACATCGCCGCCGGTATCGCCACCCCGCGTATGACCAGCCGGTTGTGCAAAATCCCCTCGAAGCGCGCGCCGGCCCGCTCCGCGACCTTGCGGCTACGCACGTTTTGTTCCGCCGCGACGATTTCCAGCCGCGTCAGCGCAAGCTTTTTGAAACCGTAAGCAGCCATCAGCCGCACGGCGCGCGGCGCGATGCCCGCGCCCTGGCGCGACTGTCGCACCCAGAAACCGAGGTTGGCGAAATCGTGCTCCCGATTGATATGGTTGATGCCGATACCGCCAAGGTACGCGCCGTCGTCGGCGTCAAAGATGCCCAGACTGTGCGCCTTGCCGTCGGCGCGGTCGGCGGCACAGATGCGCACCCATTCCTCGGCGTCGGCCAGCGTGAACTCGGCGTCGCACCACGGCAGCCACAGGCCCACGGTCGGTAAGGATTCCAGCGCCGCTTCGGTCAGCGCGGGAGCGTCCGCCGGCAGCAGCGGACGCAGGCAAAGGCCGTTGCCAATCAGCGTCGCCATCACTTTGCCTTTAGCGCCGCAGCGGCGATGTCAAATGGCCCGGCCGGGCCTGCCGGCTCCGCGAGATGGCGGAACACCCCTTCGGCCATGGGCGAGCGGCAGATATCACCCATGCAAACGAACAGCACTGAAACAGGTTGGCGCATGACGACACTTTGAAAGACGAGGGAGCAGCTACTTTACGCCACCTTGTAACGCATTGCTATAATTAGTAGATGATCAACAGACGAAGACCAACCGCGAGATGACGAACCAGGTGACGGCCCACGCCGGGCGGACGCACGCCAACCACGCCGCGATACACGCCGGCGCCTTGCCGCGCAGGCGCTGGGGTCGGGGGGCGGTCCGGACAGCAATCTGGATCAGGTGCCGGGCAAGTTCGATCAGACGCCACAGCGCGGCATCGGCGACGATGAGGTCTTCGACAACCAACGAGGAGATTTTCATATGAACGTCAGCGTCATCGATCTGCCGGCCGCACACGTGGCCTACCACCGCCTCATCGGGCCGTACGGGCCGGGCATCGGCGCGTTCTGGCGCGCGACGGTAGCGCCATGGATACAGTCGCACGGCCTCGATCAGCAAACCTGCTACGGCGTCGGACACGACGATCCCAGCATCACGGCGCCGGACAGGTGCCGCTACGACGCCTGCGTCACCGTGCCCGATGCGTTCAGCTGCGCGGGCTCGGCCGACTTCGCCACGTTGCCCGGTGGCCGCTATGCCGTCGCCCGCTTCGAAGGCGAGCCGGCGGCCATCGCCGACGCCTGGACCTGGCTCACGCGCAACTGGCTGCCGGACAGCGGCCTGCAAGCCGACGACCGGCCTTGCTTCGAAATGTTCAGCCCGGACTCGATGACCAATGCTCGCAGCGGCCCGATGGTGTGCGACATCTGTATCCCGGTGCGGGCGCTGTAAGCCGGCCCCGTCCCTGCGGCCGGCAAAGTGTACGCGGGCGCACGCTTTACCGCCCACCGGCCGCCGTCGCAACGCAATTTGTCCGCCCAAGCTGAAATCACATCGTTATACTATACTGCGTATCAAATCCACCAACCTTAAAGGAATTGCCATGTCGCAGGAACTGGTTCTCGATGGCCGAGTCGGCTCGGCCAAAACCACCGCATGGTGGCTCTACGTTGTCCACGCGGTGAGCTTTATTTTTTCGCTCGGTTTGTTTTCAATTATCCCGGTGATCGTCAACTACGTGCAGCGCCCCGGCACCGAAGGCACCTTCGTCCACAGCCACCACACGTGGATGATCCGCTCGTTCTGGTGGTATGTTGTCTGGATGGCGGTTGGCGGTATCCTGTTCGCCACCCTCATCGGCATCCCGGTCGCCTGGCTGGTCTGGTGCGGCGCCTGGATCTGGAAAGCGTATCGA
>DASVTJ010000768.1:0-6447 GCA_036387635.1 Duganella sp. | reverse complement strand
CCTGCCGATGGCGCGCATCAGGTACATGCCGTGCGCGTAGGCGCCCAGCGCGAAGAACACGCCGTGGCCCAGCGACAGGATGCCGGCGTAGCCCCACACCATGTCGAGCGCCAGCGCGGCCAGCGCGTAGCACATGAATTTCCCGATCAGGCTGACCATGAAGCTTGGCACGTGCAGCGGGTGGCCGTCGGGGAAAAACAGGTTAAGCAGCGGCAGCGCCGCCAGCACCGCGCAGGCGGCGGCGATGCCGCTCCACGCCCGACGAGAAAACAACGAGTGATGAATCGGTGCGTTATGGATCATTCCGCGCTCCTGCCTTTCATGGCGAACAGACCCTGCGGCCGCTTCTGAATAAAGATGATGATGAAGATCAGGATGGCGATCTTGGCCAGCACGGCGCCGGCCACCGGCTCCAGGAACTTGTTGGCTTCGCCCAGGCCGAAGGCCGCGATGATGGTGCCGGCCAGTTGGCCGACGCCGCCCAGCACCACCACCATGAACGAATCGACGATGTAGCTCTGGCCGAGGTCCGGCCCGACGTTACCGAGCTGCGACAGCGCCACCCCACCCAGGCCGGCGATGCCGGAGCCGAGGCCGAAGGTCATCATGTCGATCTTGGCGGTCGAGACGCCGACGCAGCCGGCCATGCGGCGGTTCTGCATGACGGCACGCACAAACAGGCCGAGGCGCGTCTTATTCAGGATCAGCCAGACGCCGGCCACCACGATCAGCGCGAAGACGATGATCGCGATGCGGTTATAGGCCAGCACCAGGTTGCCCAGCACCGTCACGCCGCCCGACATCCACGATGGATTGGCGACTTCGACGTTTTGCGCGCCGAAGATGGTGCGCACGCCCTGCATCAGAATCAAACTGATGCCCCAGGTGGCAAGCAGCGTTTCCAGCGGACGGCCGTAAAGCCAGCGGATCACCGTGCGTTCCATCGCCACGCCCACCGCCGCCGTCACCAGGAAGGCGGCCGGCAGCGCGGCGATCAGATAGGCGTCCACCGCCGAGGGGAAGTACTGGCGGAACGCCACCTGGCACATATAGGTGGTGTAGGCGCCGATCATCAGCAGCTCGCCGTGCGCCATGTTGATGATGCCCATCAGCCCGAAGGTGATGGCCAGGCCCAGCGCCGTCAGCAGCAGCACGCTGCCCAGCGAGATGCCGTAAAAGACATTGCCGATAAATTCGGTGCGCGCCAGCCGGCTATCGATGGCGGCCAGCGTTTGGGCCGCGGCCACGCGCACGCCTTCATCCGGTTCGGCCGGCGTGCCGTCGGCGTTTTTGCCCTGCATCGCTTGCAGTAACGGGCGCAGATTGGCGTTGCTGCTGTCGGCCAGCGCCCGCACCGCGCCTTTGCGCTTGGCGGCGTCGGGCGATTGCAGGTTGGCGGTGGCCGCGACCAATGTCAGAATGGGGCGGATGCCGGCGTCGGTTTCCTTGGCGAGCGCCTTTTCGACCAGCGGCGCCTGCGCCAGCGTCACGCTTTTTTGCAGCTCGGTGACGGCGGCCAGGCGCTCGGCGCGGTCCGGCGACAGCAACTTGAGCGCCGACAGCGCGTCGTCGATGGCGCCGCGCAAACGGTTGTTGACCATCAGGCCGTCGATCGCCTCGGGCAGCGGGCCGGTGGTGCCGGTGGCGGGGTCGTAGGCCTTATCGTCGTTCACGATCAAGATGCTGCCGTCCGGCGTGGCGTAGGCGTCGCCGTTTTTCATCGCCATCAGCAGCCGGGTGGCATCGTCGTTGGCCAGCGCGCCGATCCGGCCGACAGCCGCGATGCGGGCGTCGGCGTCGTCGCCGGTCAAGGGCGCCATCATGGCGCGGTCGATGGCCGCCTGTGCCGCTCCGGAAAACAGCAAGGCGGCGATAAGCAGGAATTTTTTCAAGATGCTTGTTCCTCAAATGAAGCCGGCCAGCCACCGGCCGGCGGCTGGCCACAGCGACTTACAGCTTTTGCTTGCCTTCGTTGCCAGGGATGTACGGGCTCCATGGCTGCGCGCGCACCGGACCGGGCGTCTTCCACACGACGTTGAACTGGCCGTCGGCGCGGATCTCGCCGATGAACACCGGCTTGTGCAAATGGTGGTTGGTCGGGTCCATCGTCAACGTGACGCCCGACGGCGCCTTGAAGGTCTGGCCGGCCATCGCCGCGATCACCTTGTCGGTATCGGTCGATTTGGCCTTCTCCACCGCCTGCGCCCACATGTGGATGCCGACGTAGGTCGCTTCCATCGGATCGTTGGTCACCACGGTTTTCGCGTTCGGCAGCTTCTTGGCGGCCGCGTAGGCCTTCCACTTTTTGATGAACTCCGCGTTGACCGGATTTTTCACCGACTCGAAGTAGTTCCACGCCGCGAGGTGGCCCAGCAGCGGCTTGGTGTCGACGCCGCGCAGTTCCTCCTCGCCCACCGAAAACGCCACCACCGGCACGTCGGTCGCCTTCAGGCCGGCGTTGCCCAGCTCTTTGTAGAACGGCACGTTGGAGTCGCCGTTGATGGTGGAAACGACCGCCGTTTTGCCGCCGGCCGAGAACTTCTTGATGTTGGCGACGATGGTCTGGTAATCCGAGTGGCCGAACGGGGTGTACACCTCGTCGATGTCGCTGTCCTTCACGCCTTTGCTTTTCAAGAAGGCGCGCAGGATCTTGTTGGTGGTGCGCGGGTAGACGTAGTCGGTCCCCAGCAGCACGAAGCGCTTGGCGCCCCCGCCGTCCTTGCTCATCAAGTATTCGACGGCGGGTATGGCTTGCTGGTTCGGCGCCGCACCGGTGTAGAACACGTTCTTCTCCAGCTCCTCGCCCTCGTACTGCACCGGGTAGAACAACAGGCGATTCAACTCTTTGAACACCGGCAGCACCGACTTGCGCGACACCGACGTCCAGCAGCCGAAGACCGCGGCCACCTTGTTCTGGGCGATCAGGCCACGCGCCTTTTCGGCGAACAGCGGCCAGTTCGACGCCGGGTCGACCACCACCGCTTCCAGCTTCTTGCCCATCACGCCGCCCTTGGCGTTGATCTCGTCGATGGTCATCAAGGCGACGTCCTTGAGCGAGGTTTCGGATATGGCCATGGTGCCGGACAGCGAGTGCAGGATGCCGACCTTGATGGTGTCGGCGGCGTGGGCCGACGTGGACAAGGTGGCGCCGGCGGCCAGCATGGACGTGGCGGCGGCGATGCGGCTTAGGGTGCCGATGAAGTTGCGACGATTTTGCACAGGTTTTTGCATAGGGTTTTGCATACGTTTTTGCATATAAGCGCTCCGTGGGTGACGAGATTAATATTGCAGCTGCAAAGTGACCGCGAATTTATCCTGGCTGGCCACGCGCGTGATCTTTGTCTTCGAGTACACGGCGCTGATTTGCGCGTTGTAGCCGTCGATGATGTAGTTCGCGCCGGCATCGATCTGCCGGGTGTCGATGTCGGTATCGGCGGCGAACTTCTGCCAGCGCGCGAACGGCTGGAATTTGCCCCAGCCGACCTTTTGCTCGAAGATGTACGAGGCGCCGGCCGAATAGGCCTTGCCTTGCTCGGCCAGGATGATGTTGTCGGTGTCGTAGTCGTAGTAGGCCGCTTCCAGCGCAACCGCGCCGGCGCCTTTGAAGCGCTTCTCCAGCAGGAAGTCGACGTTGTACGCCCTGTATTTGCCGGTTTGGGCGGCGGTGAGGATGCCGTCCTTTTGATAGCGCCCCGCCACGCCGATCGACAGGATGTCGGCGTTGCCGAGGTAATTGCCGGTGCCGTAGTAGCCCGGTTCCGCGTCCCAGAAGTCGTACTGCAGGCGGCCGGCGTACATCAGCGAGTCATCGGCTTTGATCCCGGCGGCCTTGGCGTCGGATTGCGTCAGCGAGCCGATGCCGAAAGTGTGGCCTTCGAAGGCGCCGAACGAGTAACCGAGCTTGCCATCGGCGACATTGCCCCAAACGACAACGCCGTCGTCACGGCCGCGAAAGATGCCGCCGTTGTAGCCGTAGCGCGAGGCCACGCCAGCCCAATAGCCGCCGCCCATCGAGTAGTACGGCCCGGCCATGTTGGCGCGGTCGCTCGGCGACAGCAGGCGCCCGGCCCAGATATTGACTTCGGGGGAAATCGCGAATTGGCCGGCGGCGTCGAGCACGCGGATCTTGTCGCCGTCCCATTCGGTGTTGAACATGCCCTTGATGTTCTTGTTGAGCGAGGCGCCGAAGTACAGGCGGCCGCTGTCCAGATTGAAGTCGTTGGAGCGGTCGGTGCCGCCGGGCGCGGCGTTTTCCGCGCTGGTGTAGCTCTCGCGCAGGCCGAAGCCGACACTGACCGACTTGTCGTCGCCCATGTTGATCGTCGCGCCGGCGTGCGCATTGCCTGCCGCCGCCACCACCGTCGCCGCCGCCAGCAACACCTGCCGGCTTCCCCGTTTCAGACCCATTCTGCTCCCCCTGGTTAGGCTAATCGTTGTCGATGCCGAGGCTTTGCGCCTTTGACATATTGCAAGATTAGCCAGCCGGGACAAGTCGGGGAATACGTCGAATGACGTAGTGGGGGCGCGGCACAGGCGCGGCACAGGTGTGGCACAGGCCGTGGCGCGCACGCCGGCTCGGGCGTGTCGATTCGCCGTTCCCGGCGGCTTTCGCAGGCGTACGCTGTGACACCCGCGCACATTTGATGGCACAATCGCGCTTTCAGATATCGCGAAAGACCCATCATGACAATTTTTGCCGCCTCCGTATTCGACGCCACCGTGATTTACGAAGGCAACGAACTATTCAAAGGCCAGGGCGCGGCGCGCGGTTGGGCCGAGAAACTGGCCAAGGAGCTCGAGTGCGAGATCGGCGTGGAAAAGATCGGCACCGGCTGGGCGTTGTGTGGCACCGTCGACGGCCAGCCGCGCAAGTGGGGCATCGTCGGCCAGCGTCTCAAACGGCTCGACCAACCGGAGAGCGATCCGTTCTTCCCGGCGGCCGATTAAACGGCGCCGCGCCATCGGCTTGCGGGCGACCACGCCTGTTGTACGACGCGTGCCTGATCAAGCGACCCTCACCCTACCCGCCTGATCGACGACTGGACCGGGCCCCAGCCGCCCCTGGTAGCCATCGCGCAACGCCCTCCACAGCCAGCGCCAACCGCTGGCACGGCGCCAGCCGCCGCTGATCACCAATAACGCCATACCGGCTCCGCTGGCGGCCAACGCCGGCAGCATCGGCATGCGCGCGTGGGTGCGCGTCACAACGATGCGGTTTCGCACGTTGAAATAATGACGCGGTCCGAACACGCTGGCGCGCAGCCGGCCTTGCGGCTGGCGCCGGTGATCGATGATGCTGGCCGGCGCCAGCCACAGCGACATTCCGGCGCGCTGCAGCTTGAGCGAATAGTCGGTGTCGTCGTAGGCCAGAAAAAAATCGGCTTGCGGCAAGCCGGCGCGGACCACCGCATCGGCGGCGACGAGAAAGCCGACGAACGATGCGGTGTCGAGGCGCACCGGCGGCGCGCCGGACGTGTAGACAACGGCCGGCAACGCCCGCTCGGTGCCGCACCAAGCGCCGAAGCTGCGCCGATGTTGCAACGCCAATACGCCGAATTCGACCACCGCGCCGCACACCGCGCCGACGTCGGCACCCAGCTCCGGCAGCACGCGCTCGAGCTCGTACAGAGCGGGCGGTCTGGCGATGGCGTCGTCGTCCAGCAGCCAGACCCAGTCGAAACCAGCCGCGCAGGCACGCTCCAGTCCAAGGGCGAAGCCGCCGGCGCCACCCAGGTTGAGGTCGCTGCGCAGCACCTCCAGCGTAGGCTCGCGCACGGTTCCGGACGTGGTTTCGGACATTGCTTTACCTTTGCCCTGACGCGCCATCAGCATGCGCAGCAACTCCACCGTGGGCGCGGCGCTGGCGTTGTCGACAACAATGATGTGCTGCGGCGGCCGCGTCTGACCACGCAACGCGTCCAGCGCCTGCCGGAGCAGCACCGGCCGGTCCCGGGTGACGACCACGGCGGCGATGCGGCGCACGTCGGTACTCATGGGAAGCTCACACCAGCCGCAACACGCGGTGCGCGGCGCGCCGCAACGGACCGCCACGGCCGCGCGGGTCGAACAGAAAATCATGCAACGGCCGGGTATGGCGAAAGCCAAGCCGGGCCATGTTCTTGCGGCGCTGGCGCGCGTCGATCAGCGTGCGCAAGCCGGCGGCCTCCGGATCGAGATCGAGATAGTCCGGGTTCAACGCCAGCCAGTCCAGGTGGGTCAGATTGTTCAGGCTCTGAAACAGCGAATTGCCGACCCACGCATAGCGCGGGCAGACAACGCCGATCTGCCAGGGATCGAGCAGCATCGCTTCGCGGGCGAGAAAGCGGCGGAACTCGGCCATCACCGCCCCGCTCGCGTCGTTGAGGAACGCCGGCACGCCATACCCCAGGGCCTGCGCGTAATGCCGGCAATAATGCTGCTCGACCGCGAAACGGGCGCGGAACTGCC
>DASVTJ010000767.1:0-1866 GCA_036387635.1 Duganella sp. | reverse complement strand
CCGGCGCCAGATAGTCGATGGTGCAGGCCGCGCCGACGGTGGTCTGGTTGTAGCTGTTGCAGGCAAAGGCGAAGGCGCTATCGGCCAGCGTAAAGATAAAGCCGCCATGGCAGCTTTGGTGGCCGTTCAGCATATCGGCGCGAATCGGCATGGACATGCTGGCGTAGCCGGGACCGACGGCATTGATCGTCATGCCGAGGCCTTGCGAAGCGGTGTCGCGCGCGAACATGGCGGCGGCGACGGCTTGCGCCAGCGCCTGGGCTGCATCCGCGGCATCGACGGCGGCATCGGTGGCGGTGACTGCGCCCGCATTGGCACCGGCAATCTTCAAAGGCCTATGCATGGAACGTGGCTCCACTGGCGTGTTTGCGGCGCAGCAGCGGCGAGACGCGGTAGCGATCCTCGCCATAGCTTGCGGCCAGGTTGGTCAGCACGGTGACGATCTGGCCGATGCCGATGGTGTCTGCCCATGCCAGCGGCCCGCGCGGGTAGTTGACGCCCTTTTGCATGGCGACGTCCGCCGCCTCGGCGCTACAAACGCCCTGGTTGACTGCGTCCGCCGCCTCGTTGGCAAGCATGGCGACGGTGCGCATGACAGCCATGCCGGGGACGTCGTCCAGACGCGTGACGACAAAGCCGGCGGCCTGGAACAAGCCCACCACCGACTGATAGGCCGCCGGCGAGCATTGATCGGCGCAGGTGACGGCGATGCGCTTGGCGCTCGCGTAGTCCAGCGCCAGGTCGAACAAGACGGTATCGGCGTGCTGGTTGTCGCGTGCGCGCTCGGTGGCGCTGCGGCCATCGGTCAGGTAGACGGTGGCGCCGTTGCAGTGGAACGCGGGAGCGTCGTCGACGTGCGCGCCAGCACCGACGCCGGCGCCGCCGGCGTGGCCGCGCGTCTCGGCCGGCTGCCGCAGCTTGACGGCAATGCCGGATGCGCGCAAGCGTTCGGCCAGCGCGTCGGCGACCACGCTGCCGGCCACGCGCGGCACGCCGGCGGCGGCGCCTTGTTCAACCCTGTAGCTGACGAATTCCGGCGCCGGCTGCGCGGCTTCGGCGTGCGGCAGCGCGGTGGTATCGCCACCGGCGACCGGCGCCCCGTCCTCGCCATACAGATAAAAGCCACGGCCCGATTTGCGGCCGAGGAAGCCGGCGTTGACCATTTCCTGCTGCAGCACCGACGGCGTGAAGCGCGGATCGTTGAAGTATGCGCCAAAGACCGATTGCGTCACCGAGAAATTGACGTCATGCCCGATCAGGTCCATCAACTCGAAAGGCCCCATGCGGAAGCCGCCGGCCTCGCGCATGACGGCGTCGATGGTGGCGTCATCGGCGGCCCGCTCGCCGAGCAGGCGCCAGGCTTCGGCGTAGAACGGCCGGGCGACACGGTTGACGATAAAGCCCGGCGTCGACTTGGCGTGCACCGGGTTCTTGCCCCATGCGGCGGCGGTGTCGTACACGGTTTGCGCGACGGCGGCGTCGGTGGCCAGCCCGCTGATCACCTCGACCAGCGCCATCAGCGGCACCGGGTTAAAGAAGTGCATGCCCACCAGCCGCGCCGGCAAGCGCAGCCTGGCGGCGATGGCGGTGATCGAGATCGACGAGGTGTTGGTGGCGAGGATGCAGTCGTCGGCGACGATCGCTTCCAGCTCGGCGAACAGCGCGCGCTTAGCGTCGAGGTTTTCGACGATCGCTTCCACCGCCAGGCCGGCGCCGGCCACTTCTTCCAGCGTGACGGCCGCTTGCAGCCGCGCGATGGCGGCGGCCGCGGCCACCGCGCTCATACGCTCCTTGGCGACCAGCTTATTGAACACCAGCGCGATGTCGGAGATGGCCTTGGCCACCGCCTCGGGACGGGTGTCGTAC
>DASVTJ010000766.1:0-1958 GCA_036387635.1 Duganella sp. | reverse complement strand
GCTGGTCCCAGGTCTCGACCTCGTACGAAAACGGGTCGTGGCTGCGGCCCTTGGGCACCTTGCGCTCCATCGCGCGCGGCACCACGCCGCCCAGGCCACGGTACTGCACCAGCGGCCGGGTTTTCTCCTCCGGCTTGAGCGCCGCTGTTTGCTGGCGGTGCTTCGCATTGAATACACTGACCTTGCTGGCCGGGTCGTTCAAGTCGCCGAACGCGAAGACCTCGGCCGGGCACACTTCCACGCAGGCCGGCTCCATGTCGGCCGCCAGCCGGTGCGAGCAAAAGTCGCACTTGTCGGCCACCTCGGCCACCGGGTCGATGTGGATGGCGCCATACGGACAGGCCTTGATGCAATCGCGGCTGCGGTCGCAGATGGCGTCGTCGATGCGCACGATGCCGTCTTCGCCGCGCGCGATGGCGTCGGTCGGACAGGCGTCCAAACACGGAGCGTCCTCGCACTGCATGCACAGCGTCGGCAGGAAGGCGCGCTTGGTGGTCGGCTGCTGGTTGTACGGATTGATGGCGGCGAAATCGTAGTAATACACCTTGGTGCGGAAGTGGCCGAGCGAGACGAAGTTCTCGACTTTGCAGGCGACCGAGCAGGCGTGGCACCCGATGCAGCGTTCAAGATCGATGGCCATGCCCCATTTGGGGCCGGCGCTGGCGGGTGTGGTCATGAATGTCCTCGATGGGTGCAATGTGCCGGCGCGCGGCCGGGGTAGCGCGATTGTAGAGCAGCGCCAGCGCGTCCCGGCCGGCGCGCCGAAATAATGCATAAGCTTGTGCGGATTCGTTCCTTCGTTTTTGGCTGCAATATTGATAAAGTTACATCTCTATCTCTCATCGGGCCACTTCAGTGCAAACACAATTCAAATTGAATCCGCTGGCGGCGGGCGCTATCGCGCTGCTGTGCGGCGCCGCCGGTCCCGTCAGTTCCGCCTACGCGCAGGTGGCCGGCTCCGAGACCGCCAGCCCGCCGGCCGTCGTCGTCACCGGCTCGCGCATCCCGCGCGCCAGCGTCGAAGGGCCGTCCGCCGTCACCGTCATCACCGGCGAGGACATCACCAAGCAAGGCTACCGCAACGTCTTCGATGCGCTGAGCAACCAGGCGCAGAACAGCGGGTTTACGCAGGGCGCCGACTACGGCAACACCTTCACGCCGTCGGCCAACGCCATCAGCCTGCGCGGCCTGGGTCCGAACCACACGCTGATCCTGCTCAACGGCCGCCGCATCGCCGACTTCCCGACCGCCTACGAGGGCACGGTCAACTTCACCAACCTGGCCAATATTCCGTCGAGCGTCGTCGACCGCATCGAGATCCTCAGCGGCGGCGCCTCCGCCGTCTACGGCTCGGACGCGATCGCCGGCGTGGTCAACATCGTCCTCAAAAAACAGGCCGAGGGCTACGACATCAACCTCAAGGCCGGCGGCACCTCGCGCGGCGGCGGCGGCGACCAGCGCCTGCAGTTCACGGGCGGCCATAGCTTCGACAAGCTCAATACTCTGTTCAGCATCGAGCTGCTGGAGCGCGATCCGCTGTGGAGCCGCGACCGCGACTTCATGAGCACGCGCACCGGAGTGGCGCCGACCTCGATCCTGGGCCGGCGCAACGTCAACAGCGGCCGCTACGTCGATCTGGGCGAGGCGTGCGCCGGCTTGGGCGACGTCTTCAACGGCAGCGCCGTCAAGTACACCGCGAAAACCGGCAGCTACTGCGCCAGCCCGAACGTCGGCCCGACCTACTGGACCACGCAGACCAAGAACAGCAGCCAGAACGCGTTCGGCAGCGCCAACTACGAGCTCACGCCCACCACCATCTTGTTCGCCGAGGCGCTGTTCGGCCAGAACCGCAGCTCGAACAACACGCGCGGCCCGTCGTGGACCTCGCGCTCGATCACCGACAGCTTTTTCCGCAACCAGAACACCGGCAACTACGAGGCGTGGAGCAAATACATCTC
>DASVTJ010000765.1:0-1546 GCA_036387635.1 Duganella sp. | reverse complement strand
ACACCGTTCGCCGCCCCGGAGACACCGCCCATCGAGGCGGCGGGGCTACATAACCCTAAAAAATTGGTGAGAACAATGGTGAATAAATTTATCTCCGCAGTCGCGGTGGGCGCCACAGCTGCGTCGACCGCCTTCGCGGCACCGCCCGGCGCGTTGACGAGTCCCGACCGCCACATCAGCGTCCAGCTGAACGAGGCGCCCGGCAAACCCCTGACCTATACGGTCTCGCGCGACGGCAAGCCGGTGCTGCTGGCTTCCGACCTCGGGCTGCAACTGCAAGGCGCCGACCTGGCCGGCGCACTGACCATCTCGGCCAGCTCCAAAGTCAGCACAGTGACCGACAAATACCAGATGGCGGTCGGTAAAAAGCGCGACATCACCTACACCGCCAACGAGCAAACCTACTCGGTGCAAAACGCCCGGAAGCAGAAGATGGACATCGTCTTCCGCGTCTCGAACGACGGCGTCGCGTTTCGCTACATCGTCGCCGAGCCATCGCTGCCGCGCAAAAAGCTGATCCAGGAGCGCACCACGTTCGCGCTGCCGACAGCGGCAAAGGCCTGGCTGCAGCCGATCGCCGTCGCGCAGACCGGCTGGGGCAGAACCAATCCTTCGTACGAAGAACACTACCAGATGGATATCCCGGTCGGCACGGTGTCGCCGTCGCCGGCGGGCTGGGTGTTCCCGGCGTTGTTCAAGGCCGGCGACAACTGGGTGGCGATCTCCGAAGCGGGCATGGACGGCAGTTTCCAGGCGTCGCGCCTGGCGCCGGAATCGAAGGGCGGCAAATACAGCATCGGCAATCCGATGAAGGAAGAAGTCTACCCGGGCCGTGGCCTGATGGCCGACGTCGAGGGCACATTGACGTCGCCGTGGCGCCTGATGGCGCTTGGTTCGCTGTCGACCGTGGTCGGCTCCACCCTGGGCACCGATCTGGCCGCGCCGGCCATCGCCTTCGAGAAGCAGCTGGTCAAGCCGGGACACGCATCGTGGAGCTGGGCGCTTCTGAAGGATGACGCCACCGTCTACGACGTGCAGAAAAAGTTCATCGACTACGCCGCCGACATGAAGTGGGATTACACGCTGGTGGACGCCGACTGGGACCGCAAGATCGGCTACGAAAAGATGAAGGAGTTGGCAACCTACGCCGCGACCAAAAACGTCGGCGTGCTGGCCTGGTACAACTCGTCCGGCCCATGGAATTCGACTGAGTACTCGCCGAAAAGCAAACTGCTGACGCACGAGCAGCGCGTGGCGGAATTCAAGCGCCTGCGCGAGATGGGCATCAAAGGCGTCAAGATCGATTTCTTTAACGGCGACGCGCAATCGATGATCGCCTACTACGTCGACATCTTGAATGACGCGGCGGCCGCCGGCCTGCTGGTCAACTTCCACGGTTCCACGCTGCCGCGCGGCTGGACCCGCACCTGGCCCAACCTGATGACGATGGAAGCGGTGCGCGGCATGGAGTTCACCACCTTCGAGCAGGCCGACGAGGACAAGATGCCGACGCACGCGGCGATGCTGCCGTTCGCCCGCAACCTGT
>DASVTJ010000764.1:0-1657 GCA_036387635.1 Duganella sp. | reverse complement strand
GAGCCGCTGGTGCCGCCGCCGCCGAGGCGCGTCCAGCTGGTGCACGAGGTGAAGAGGGTGACGATGACCGCGTAGATGAAATATTTGGTCATGATTTGTCGTTGCCATCCATAAATGTCGCCGGCAGGTAGATCGCCAGCGCGCCGATCGCGTTCAGAAACCACGTGCCCGAAAAATTGGTCAGCAGCGGTATCGCGTTTATCACCAGCATGGCTCCGATGATGTATTTGGCGGCCTTGCGGTGGCGGTCGTTGCCCACCAATTTGCCGACTGGTTTCGCCGGTGGCGCTCCGCCGTGGAACTGCGCGCCGAACCAGGCTTTGAGCTGGTCGAACGCCACCGGCGCGGAGCGCGACCACGTCATTTCCTGCTCGCTGGTCTCGCACGAGAGCCGGATCTGGCCCGCCTCGAACTCCTCGACATGCGTCTCGTCGCCAACGGCCACGCGCCAGTTGAACGCGCCGGCGGCGAAGGTCACATGCGAGCCGTAGTCGTACAAGCGCTTGAACTGCGTCTGCTCCACCGTCACGCTTGGCTGTCCGGGCGTGTACGCGATCGGCCACTGCTCCATCACCGTGGCGCCGGTCCAGCCTTCGTCGGTCTCCACCAGCCACGAGAAGCCGGCGCGTGCGCCGTACATCAGGTACTCGGTCCACTCGGTGCCTTCGTCGTCCGCGCGCCGCATCATGCCGATGATGGTGAAGTCCTGCTTGTTGATATTGGCGGTGGCGCCCAGATCGATCGTCGGCCGCGCGGCGGTCACGCGTTCGCCGGCGGCCAGCACCGTCGCCTCGGGGCCGGCGGCGTCGATTTGCGTCTGGCACGCGGGGCATACCAAGGTGGTGGTGACGCCGGGAAGATATTTGATGCCGCTGCCGCAGGACGGACAATCGAGCGCATCGAGCTTGCCGCGATAGCGCCGCGCCGAGCGCTGTATCGTGTCGTCGTCGCGCAGCAGCTGAATGCGCAGATCGTCGAGCTTGACCGCGACGCCGGTATAAATGATCGGGCGCGGCGAATCGGAATAATCGAGTGTGATGAATTCGGCGCCGCGCCGGAAATCGGCGACCTTGCTTTGATAGCCTTCGCCAACCTTGAACGGCAGCTCGCCTTGGCCGCCGGTGCAATCGGCCACGCGGATCTCGGCGGCGATATACGGCGCGCCGTTGATGCCGTAGCTGGCGCCGGGGCGCAGCTGTTCGAACGCCGGCACGTCGATTTGCTGCGGCGTGACGCCGTTGCCCTTGTATTCGGCGGTGATGGTGTACATGCCGGACGAATCGCCCAGCCACGAGGTGGCGCCGTCGTCGAACAACAGATACCACTCGTTCCACATGCCGGCCGAATAGCGCAGCTGGATGCGGCCGACGACGGTGAACTGGCGCTTATCGAGCACGCCGGCGCTGCCGATCTGGATTGGCGAGTAGTCCTCCAGCACGGACGACATTTTGCCCAGGTCTTTGACCGAGTCGGCGTCTTTGAGCACGCTGGTGCCGCAGTATTCGCAGACAGCCATGACCGAGGCATGCGAGCGGAATTTGACTTCCGCGCCGCAGCTGGGACAGGAAACGATTTGCATGTAGTGTGTGGTTTACCCGGCTTAGCCGATCAGTTTTTTCAGCAGTTCGGCTTTGGTGCTGTCGTAGTCGGTGGCCGA
>DASVTJ010000763.1:0-2911 GCA_036387635.1 Duganella sp. | reverse complement strand
CTTCTTCATCAGCGGATGCGTGGGGCTGGCGACAAACGCCATCGGATGGCGCGCGAACTTGGCCGCGTTGGTGCGCAGCTCGCGCGGCGGCGTGCCCATGATGGCCAGGTCGATCTCCTGGCGCGCCAGCATGTTGACGATTTCCGAGCGGTTCCCCACTTGCAGTTTGAGGCGCACGTCGGGACGCTCGATCGTGAACGGCACCAGCATCGGCGGCAGCAAGTGCTCCGCCGTGGTGACGGCGCCGATGCGCAGCGTGCCGCTGGTGACGCCTTGTAGCGCCGCCAGCTCGTCGCCGGCCTGCTCCAGCAGCCGCAGGATGCGCTCCGCGAACGTCGCCATCACCTCGCCGGCGGCGGTGAGCTGAATCGCGCGCCCCACCTTGCGCGTCAGCGCGATGCCGGCGATGTCTTCGAGGGTGCGCAGCTGCAGGGACACGGCCGGCTGCGTCACATGCATCGCCTCGGCCGCGCGCGACACGCTCTCATGACGGGCCACCAGAACCAGCGATTGCAGCTGGCGAAAGCTAGCGTGATACATAAGGCGTTCCTTATCAATTATCGAATAACTTTAATTTTTCTTTTGTTCATTCTACCGTTATATTTACGTCAACGCGTCAATGCGCCACATCAAATTTTACGGAATGCGATCACCTTAACCGAACACTGTTTAGCGAGAACCTCATGAGCATAGACGTGATCTTCCTTGGCCTCGACGGCGTATTGTTCGACACCGAAGCGTTGCATCTGGCAGCCTGCAACGCGGCCTTCGCCAATGCCGGCCTGTCGATTCGCTGGACGCTGCCGGCGCTGCGCGGCGCTGCCGCCGGCCACGGCTACGCGCGCGCCATCGGCACCGTCGTCACCCGTGAGCTGTTCGCACGCGACAAAGGCCGCGTGGCCGAACTGTTCGCCGACAAGCACCAGCAGTTCCACCAATCGATCACCGGATCTCCACCACCGGCATTGCCGGCCGCGCGGGCCTTGATCGACAACGCCATCGCCGCCGGCTGCAAGATCTGCATCCTGACCGACCTGCCGGCGCCCGCAACGTCCGCGCTGCTGGCTGCCAGCTTCGGCGCCGACGTCAATAGCACCTTCACCGTCGTCACCGGCGGCGCCAGTTTCGACGGCCCGTCCGGCACCGGCCCTTACGCCATGGCGCTGCACGCGATGGGCATCAGTCCCGGCGACGCCATCGTCATCGACACCGCCGCGCCAAGCCTGCGCGCGGCACAGGAAGCCGGCCTGTGGACGGTATCGGTCGCGCCGCATTGCGCTCCGTATGGCGCCGACGTTGTGCGCCCGCGCCAGTTCATCACCTTCGACGCCTTGAACGACCTGCGATCGAGCCCTTACACGCCCGGCCAGCAGCAAGAGCAAGACCACCAGCACCTGGCCGCATAAAACAACGACCACAAAAGCACGTGGGGCGGATTAGCCGGCCACGGCGCAATCCGCCGCGAGCCGCCGACAGCGCACGCCCGGCACCAACGAATTTTCACCAACCTGGAGACACATCATGGAAACGATCGTCATCGTAGGAGGAGGTGCGGGCGGCATGGAACTGGCCACTCGTCTTGGGGACTCGCTGGGCGCCGGCAAGCGCGCCCGCATCGTGCTGGTGGACCGCTCGCCGGGCCACTTCTGGAAGCCCTTGCTGCACACGGTCGCCTCGGGCAAATGCGATCCGCAGGTGACGGAACTCGCCTTCACGGCGCAAGCGATCGACCATGATTTCGAATTTATCCAAGGCGAAATGCTATACGTGGACCGCGCCCACCAGACCATCACGCTGACGCCGCGCGGTGGCCGCCATGACGATGGTGTCTGCCGCATTATCTGCTACGACAAACTGGTGCTGGCGCTAGGCTCGGTGACCAACTTCCACAACGTTCCGGGCGCCGCGCGCCACGCGCTGGCATTGGACAGCGTGGCGGACGCCAAAGCCTTCCACCGCCGCTTTGTCGACGGCTGCATCCGCGCCGGCGAACGCAAGGAACAGCTCAATGTCGTCATCGTCGGCGGCGGCGCCACCGGCGTCGAACTGGCGGCGGAGCTGAGCAACAGCGCCCGCGCGCTGGCCGACTACCGCGTGCACACGCTCGACCCGGAACGCGACATCCGCATCACCGTCATCGAGCGGGGCGAGGACCTGCTGCCACATCTGCATCCACTGCAATCGAAGCGGGCCGCCAACCATCTGCGCTCGCTGGGCATCGACGTGCGCACCGCGACGTCCGTCGCCCGTGTCACCGACAACGCCGTGATCGATAGCGCCAGCAACGTCCACCGCGCCGACCTGACCATGTGGGCGGCCGGCGTCGAAGCGCCCGCGCTGTGCGCCACGCTTGGTCTGACGGTCAACCACATCCGCCAGATCGTGGTCGACTCCCGCCTGTGCGCGACCTGCGATAGCCGCATTTACGCCTTCGGCGACTGCGCCAGCTACGTCTGCCCGGTCAAAGGCGCCGCGCCGCCGCGCGCGCAGGTCGCGCACCAGCAGGCGATGTTCCTGGCCGAGCTGCTGGCCCGCCGCGACGACGAACCACGGCCGCAGTTCCGCTACCACGACTATGGCTCGCTGGTCTCGCTCGGGCCGCAGGCGGCGGTGGGCGTGCCGACCGGCGCCGTCATCGGCAAGAGCATCCGCACCGGCGGCGCGGCCGCGCGCGTGCTATAGCGTGCCATAGCACGCTATATCGGCCACGCCGGAGAACCGATCTATAATGAGTTCATGACCATCCCTACCCCGCTGAACCGCGACACGGCAATCAATCGAGCCCCGATCCCGAATGAACACGCCTGAGCACTTCGTGCTGCTGGCGGCGTACAACGCCGACATGAACCGCCAGCTCTACGCGGCCGCCGCGCAACTGCCGCCCGACGAACTGCGCGCCGACCGCAAAGCC
>DASVTJ010000762.1:0-7090 GCA_036387635.1 Duganella sp. | reverse complement strand
AAGAACGGCCTGGTACGCGGCGAAAACGACCTGCGCCTGATCATGATGTGCGAAGTGCCGTCGAACGCGATCCTCGCCGATCAGTTCCTGGAGCATTTCGACGGCTTCTCGATCGGTTCCAACGATCTGACCCAGCTGACGCTGGGCCTGGACCGCGACTCCGGCATGGCGCTGCTGGCGGCCGACTTCGACGAGCGCGATCCGGCTGTCAAGGCGCTGCTGTCGATGGCGATCAAGGCTTGCCGCGCGCAGGGCAAGTACATCGGCATTTGCGGCCAGGGTCCTTCCGACCATCCGGACTTCGCGGTCTGGCTGATGGAGCAGGGTATCGAATCGATGTCGCTGAACCCGGACTCGGTGATCGACACCTGGCAAAAACTGGCGGCGCTGCAGAAGTAAAGCCTGCAAGTAAAGCCTGAATAAAGTATTGACGCGAGCCACGGATGGTATAAACTGGAGTTGTCTAATTTAGTAGCAAAAAACTCTATCAATACCATTCGTCTTGCAGCAAAAACCCTCGTGGCCCAGAATGGGAAGCGGGGGTTTTTGCTTTTTTCAACCGCATTAAAACGACGTAGTGAAGGAGAACATCATGGCTGACTGGAGTTACTGGCTCGTCGCCGCCGGCGCGATCGTCATATTGGAGCTTTTCATTGGCACGTTCTACCTGCTGATGATCGCCATCGGCATGGCATTCGGTGCGCTGGCCGCGCTGCTGGGTGTCGGTCTGGCCGTGCAGACGCTGGTGGCCGCGCTGGTCGGCGTCGCCGCGACCGTGGCGCTGCGTCGCAGCCGCTTCGGCAAGCTGCATAGCCGCGTGCGGGCCGAGCGCGATCCCAATGTGAACATGGATATCGGCCAGACCGTCAACGTGCCGGCCTGGCACGATGGCGCGGCGCGCGTGATGTATCGCGGCGCGATGTGGGACGTGGAGCTTGATTCGGCTGCGGCCGTGGCGGGGGCGAACGTCGCCGTCGGCGTGCCGGCGCCCGGCCAGTACACGATACGCGAAGTGCGCGGCAGCCGCCTGATCGTCGCGGGGTGACCGCGACTTAAATGATGGGCAAGATTCATTCACAGGAGAGTTTAGATGGATATCAGTTTTGGTAATGTGACGTTGGTGCTGTTCGTTCTGGCGTTGGTGTTTGTGTTCAAGACCATCAACGTGGTGCCGCAGCAGCACGCATGGGTGGTCGAACGCCTTGGCAAATACCACTCGACCCTGGGGCCGGGCTTGAATATCGTGATCCCCTTTATCGACCGCATCGCCTACAAGCACGTGCTCAAGGAAATCCCGCTCGACGTGCCGCCGCAGGTCTGCATCACCAAGGACAACACCCAGTTGCAGGTCGACGGCATTCTGTACTTCCAGATCACCGACGCCATGCGCGCGTCGTATGGCTCGTCGAACTACATCGCCGCCATCACGCAGCTGGCGCAGACCACCTTGCGCTCGGTGATCGGCCGCATGGAACTCGATAAGACGTTCGAGGAGCGTGACCACATCAACACCACCGTGGTCAACGCGATCGACGAATCGGCCGCCAACTGGGGCGTGAAGGTCCTGCGCTACGAGATCAAGGACTTGACGCCGCCGAAGGAGATTCTGCACGCGATGCAGGCGCAGATCACCGCCGAGCGCGAAAAGAGGGCTTTGATCGCCGCCTCCGAAGGCCGCAAGCAGGAGCAGATCAATATCGCCAACGGCGAACGCGAAGCGCAGATCGCCCGTTCCGTGGGCGACAAGGAGGCCGCCATCAACCGCGCCGAGGGCCAGGCCGCCGCCATCGTGGCGCTGGCGGAAGCCAACGCCACGGCGCTGCGCCAGGTCGGCGCGGCGATTCGCGAGCCCGGTGGCGAGGATGCGGTCAACCTGAAGGTGGCGGAGCAGTACGTCGGCGCCTTCGCGCAGCTTGCCAAAACCAATAATTCGATTATCATTCCCGCCAATCTGGGTGAGATGAGTGGCTTGATCGCGACCGCGATGCAAGTGGTAAAAACGCAGAAGGACGCGCCACTCATCAAGCCGGCCAAAGCATAGGGAGCGGTAATGGGTACATGGACGGTGGACGCCTTCGGCAACGACTACGCGCAGGACTGGGCGGAGGATTTGCAGGAGACCAGCAATATGGACGCGGTCGAGGACACGCTCGACACGGCGCTCGATCCCAGCGCCGGCGAGCTGGAAGCGCCGTTCGCGGCCGAGGCGCTGGTGGCGATCGAGGTCGTCGCGCGCCTTCAGGGCAAAGGCGGCGCGTCCGGCGAGGACAGCGCGGCCGTCGATCAGTGGGTCGAGGCGCGCAAGCCGAAGGCGCGTCTGCGCGCGGATTTGCAGGAAAAGGCGCTGCTGGCCATTGCCCGCATCCTGTCCGACCAATCGGAACTGCGCGAGCTATGGGCCGAGAGCGAGCATTACGAGGCCTGGCGCGCCTCGGTCGAGGACCTGCGCGCCCGCGTAACACCGTAGCGCCCTGAGCGCAAGACGCCTAGAATGCGTAGGTCAGCCCGAAGCTCCACGATTTGGGCGGATGGACCGGATACGAAATGTAGCGCCGGCCGTCGTCCTGCAGGTATTCGCGGGCGATCTGCACGGTCCAGTTGCCGAACGGGACGCCGATGCCGAGGCGCGCGTCGATCCGCGACGAGGTCGGGATGCCGGCCCAATAGCCGCCGCTCAGGTTATACAGCACGCCGGCGTGTGCGATCAGGTTGAAGCGCGGGTGCACCGGGTAGAAGGCGCTCACCTCAGCGTAGACCGTGCGCGCCGGGAAGCCCAGGTATTTGGGCGAGTAGTAAATCCGCGTGCTGCCACGCTCAAAGCTCATGCCGGCGTAGCACTCGGAAAAGTCGGTGTTGTGCGCCTGCGTGTAGGTGATGCGGCTGCAACCTGCCTCCCAGCTGCCGCCAGACCGCATGCGTTGCGCATAGCCGGCATAGCCCTGTAGCTTGTAGCCTTCCAGATCGCCGATCGTCATGGCGCTGGCGAACGCGCCCAGATACCATCCCGACACGCCGTCGACATTGATCGTCACCTGCGGCACGGCGCCGCCCTTGCCCGGATTTTGGCCCCGATAGCGGTACTCCGATTGCAGCGCGACGCTGCCGCTGATATCGGCCTGGGCGCGGGCCGGAGTGGGCGCCAGCGCGGCGAGGCAAACCAGGCCGACGGGGGATAGGGCGAGTGCGAGGGCGAGTGCGGCCATGCCGGCGCCCTTGCTAGCGGCCAGTCGCCCGGGCAACCTCAAGGTTTGGTGACGGGCACGGCAAAGTTGGCGGGGCACTGGCAACTGCAATGCATGATGAGGCGTGAGATCGTGGCGCATGCATCAATATTAACAGCGTCCAACACTTCCGGCGGCTGCAACATGCGCCGCATTTGCTCGGGCGAGGCGCGGGGCTGCAGTTCGCCCAGCAGGGCCAGCATGCCGGACACGTGCGCCGCCGCGTACGAGCTGCCGCTGACAAACGACCAGCGCGCGCCCGGCGCCGCCGTCGGAATGTCGTTGCCAGGCGCGAACAGCGGTTGCTCCCGGCCCGCCGCCCCCGACATCTTGATCAGCTGCGTGGCCGGACTCACCGGCGCGAAATTGCCCGAAATCTTGACGCTCGGCTGTGAGGCCACGGCCAGCACGCCGCGATGGCTGGCGGGAAAGGTCGGCACGTTGGCTTGGGCGTCGATGGCGCCGACCACGCTGATGCCGCGCTCGAGCGCGACGTCCAGTAACAGGTCCAAAAGCCTGTCGGGCGGACCGGACAGGCTCAGGTTGATGACTTTGGCGCCGTTGAGGATTGCGTAGTTGATCGCCTTGCTCAGCGTGTAGCTGTTGCAGCGCGTGCTGCGGTTGGGAAGTTGCCAGCACGCCCGCAGCCCCATCAACCTGGCCTTGGGCGCCACGCCGACGATGCCGCCGTTGCCGCTGCGCGCGGCAATGATGCCGGCGACGGCGGTGCCGTGGATTTCCGCCGGCGGCCCGCCGCTATCGACGAAATTGGCGTTGACCGCCATCTGGCCGGCCAGATCGGGATGGGCGCCGTCGACGCCGCTGTCGATCACCGCGACCCGCACCTCGCGGCCGGTGGTGTAGTGGTGCAGGTCGGCGACATGCCAGTAGCGCGCCGCCGGCTGCACCCGGTACAGCGCGTCGGCGGCGCTGTTGTCCGGGATGCCCGTGGCGCCGCCTGGCGTCGGCTCGGCCATGCCGTCGAACCGTGCCACCGGCTGCGCCCATTCCACTTGCGGATCGAGCGACAGCTGCTCGACGATGCGTTTGGGGTCGGCGTCGTCACGGTAGCGCATGACGTAGCAATCGATGCCGAGCAGCGACATCGCCCAGCCTTCGACGACCGTCAGCCCGTGCTGACGCGCCAGCGCCTCGGCGCGGCGGCGGCGTCCGCTGCTGCCGCTGTCGTCCATATAGCGGCCGCCATAGGTGGCGTCCGGCCGGTAATGCGTGGCTGGCAGGCGCAGCATCACCAGCAACTGGTTGCGGCCTGGATCGAAATCGGTACCGTTATCGTCGGCTGGTGCGATGACCTGTTCGTCCCCGGCCGGCGGGGCGGCCGAGGTGGTGCGTGACGCCGCCATTTTCACGGCGGCCGGTTCCTGCGCGGCGGCGGCAACGGCGACTGCAACGGTAGCGGCGTTGGCGGACGGGCTGATGCTTGCTAACAACGTCAACAACGCCAACAACGCCATCGACGCCAACCACGCCATCGACGCCACCAGCGACAGGCATGCCGCCGGCAGGGTGCGGCGCGCGGTCACGGCGAGGCGCCGTCGTCGAGCGCCTCGGCCAGCTTGACGGCAGGATCGCCGCGCAGCGCTTGCAGCGCGCGCTCGCGGTGCTCGGCCGGTACGTTGAGCAGATAGGCGTCGGTGACGGTCGGACCGTCGACCACCCGCGCGCCTTGCGCTTGCAGGATGCGTCGCAGATCGCGCTCGGTGGTGTTCGGGTTGAACATCACCACCAGGTTGCCTGCGCTGCCCGCGCCGTTGCCCAACACGCGGTACGCGGCCGGCTCGTCGGGCCGGACCAGCAGCGCGAGCAAGCCGACGATCAGCACCCATTGCGCCGCCATCGTCCAGCGCAGCCAGGACGGCTGGTTGGCGGCGTCCTTGCGCCACCAGCGCCGCGTGGCCAGCGCCGCACCAGCTCCTGTGCCGGCGACTAGCGCGGCGACGGTCGCCGAACCGGTCCGGTCGGCGTCGGCCGAGGTTTCGGCGGTATCGACGGAGTCGGTGGCATGGGGGGCAGCGGCGGCGGAAGGCGGGGCGGCGGCACTGACAGCGCCTACGTCGCCCGCCGTGGCGGCGTCAAAGGCCGCGCCGTCGCGCGCGGTCGCGTAGCCGACACCGTCCTGCGCGCCCAGCGCCGGCATCATCCGCGCCCAGGCCCGTTCCACGTCCACGCCATGCGGTGGCGTGTCGAGGGCGATGTCTGCCTGCGCCTGGGCGTGCAGCTCACGCTCCCATTGCAAATCCTGGCGGCATTGCTCGCAGGTGTGCAGATGCTGCTCCACAAGCTGCGCCTCGTTGGACGGCAATTGCGATGACGCATACCAAGGCAGCAACTCCTGCACCGCCCGGTGGGTCGGCCGATCCAATATAAAGACCCGCCCGTTCATCGACTGTTCTCTCGTTCGTTCCACAACAAATCCTTCAATCTGTGCCGCGCATGAAACATGCGGGTCTTGACCGTGTTCACCGGACAAGCGACCACTTCGGCGATGTCGCTGTACGCCATCTCATGATAGTAGGTTAGCACCATCACCGCGCGTTGCGCCGCCGGCAGCTGATCGAGCGCCTCGGCCACTGTTTGCTGCAATTGCTGGCGGTCCATCGTTTGCTCGGGCTGGTTGCCGCTTTCATCCTCGTACAGCGACGCGTCCGATTCGACCGGCTCGTCGCTGCCGCGCAACCCTTTCAGCGTCTTGCGATAGGCGATCGCGAAAATCCATGTCGACGGCTTGCAGCTGCCGTCGAAGCTGGCCGCCTTTTGCCAAACCACCAACATGGTGTCATTCACGACCTCTTCAATCAATGGCACGCTGCGGGTCATGCGGCCGATGAAACGGGTCAGACGCGAAAAATACACCCGGTACAGTTTTTCGAAGGCGGCCCGATCCCCGGCCGCGATCCTGCCCAGCAGGCGCGCCTCGTCCGAATCAGGGGTCGAGCCCGTCGACAGGCCCCGTGTTTGCTGCATCCGCCATCCTCCATTGTTTCCCGTTGATACCTTTCCAAGGACAAAGGGTTCTACTGGAAAGAAAATAAAAGCGGTAGCTCGAAGTTTCGCTTATGTCCGCTTATGCGCGCTTATGTCGATCAGCATGGCGGGTCAAAACCTGTCCATGACGCATGCTAACACCGGGATTCGGATACCATGACGGCCATGGACCTGAACGCTCAAATCGATCACCTGCACAGTTTTCTACACCAGCATCAGCGCGTGCTGGTGCTGACCGGCGCCGGCCTCAGCACCGACTCCGGCATTCCCGACTACCGCGACAAGGACGGCGTGCGGCGCGGCCGCACGCCGATCCAGGGGCCGGATTTTCGCCGCGACGACGCCGTGCGCCGCCGTTACTGGGCGCGCAGCATGGTCGGCTGGCCGACACTGGCCCGCGCCGCGCCGAATGTGGGCCACCGGGCGCTGGCCGCGCTGGAGGAGGCCGGACGCATCGACGGCTTGATCACGCAAAACGTCGACGGCCTGCACCAGCGCGCCGGCAGCCGCCATTTGATCGAGCTTCACGGCAATATTCACGGCGTCGTCTGCCTGTCGTGCCGCCGCGTGTGCGAGCGCGCGTCGATCCAGACCGAGTTGCTGGAAATGAACCCCGGCCTGTTCGCGGTCGATGCCGAGGTGCGTCCCGACGGCGACGCCGAAGTCGAGCTGGAGGCGCTGCAGCACTTCCACGTGCCGGTCTGCGCGCATTGCGGCGGCATCTTACAGCCCGATGTGATTTTCTTTGGCGACAATATTCCGGCGGAACGCACCGCCGCCGCGCTGGCCATGATGGCGCAGGCAGACGCCTTGCTGGTGGTCGGCTCGTCGCTGATGGTGTTTTCGGGCTATCGTTTCTGCAA
>DASVTJ010000761.1:0-3689 GCA_036387635.1 Duganella sp. | reverse complement strand
GTGGTGAACGTCTTGGTCTGCTCGCTGTTCATCAAGCCGTCCTGCGGCGAGGCGTCGCGCATGCTCTTCATCATCATGTTGACGAACATCGCCTCGAACTGCGTCGACGCGGTCTTCAGCGCCTCAGGGCTGCCGGCCTTGGCCGACTGGCGCAGGTTGCCCATGTCCTTGACGTCGAGGGCGAACTTGCTGGACAGATTATTGCTAAGGTCAGTAGATTTGGCGGTGGTCATGGCGGGCTCCGGCTTAAATGATTTCCAGCTCGGCGCGCAACGAGCCGGCCGCTTTCATTGCCTGCAGGATCGACAGCAGATCCTGCGGCGTGGCGCCAATGGCGTTGAGGGCCTTGACCACTTCGGCCAGCGAGGCGCCGCCCTTGACCATCATCACCTTACCGCTGTCCTTCTTGATGTCGACGGTCTGGTTCGGCGTGACCACGGTACGGCCGCCGGCCAGCGCGTTCGGCTGGCTTACTTGCGGATCGGCGTTCACCGACACCGACATATTGCCGTGCGAAATGGCGCAGGTCTCGAGGGTCACGGCGCGGTTCATCACCACCGAACCGGTGCGGGCGTTCATGATGACCTTTGCCGGCTGTTCGGCCTGGGTGACCTGCATGTCCTGCAAGGTGCCGATGAAGGTCACGCGCTGGTCGCTGCCGCTGGGCGACTGCACGCGGATCACGCGGCTGTCGAGCGCGTAGGCGATGCCGGGACCGTATTTGTCGTTGATGGCCTCGACCACGCGGCTGGCGGTGGCGAAGTCGGCGGTGTTGAGTTCCAGCTTGATCTGGCCGCCCTCGCCCAGGCTCGACGCGACCGCGCGCTCGACCGTGGCGCCAGCGGAAATCTTGCCCACGCTCAGGTGGTTGACGGTCAGCGAGCTGCCGCCGGCGCCACCGGCGGCGACGCCGACGCCGCCGACCAGCACGTTGCCTTGCGCCATGCCGTAGACCTGGCCGTCGGCGCCTTTCAATGGCGTCATCAACAAGGTGCCGCCGCGCAGGCTCTTGGCGTTACCCATCGACGAGACGGTGATATCCAGCGTCTGGCCCGGCTGCGCGAACGGCGGCAACGAGGCCGTGACCATCACGGCGGCGACATTCTTCAGTTGCAGCTGAGTGCCCTGCGGCAGGTTCACGCCCAGCTGTTGCAGCATCGACACCACGCTTTGCACGGTGAACGGGGTTTGCGTGGTCTGGTCGCCGCTGCCGTCGAGGCCGACGACGATGCCGTAGCCGATTAATTGATTCTGGCGCACGCCGGCGATGCTGGCCAGGTCGCGCAGGCGTTCGGCGCGGGCGGACGCCGCCGTCAGCGCCAGCAAAGTCAGCGCGAGCGTGGTCGCGGTCGCCACCAGCTTGCAGGCTTTGGCCAGGCGGCGCGGGCCGTCGATCAGGTCGGGAATGTTCATGATCGGCCTCAGAACGGTAACAGGCTCAGGAAGAAGCGCGAGGCCATCGAGGCGATCTCCGCGCGGTCGACCTGGTTGCTGGTGCGGTACTCGACTTTGGCGTCGGCCACGGCGGTCGAGGCCACGGTGTTGCCGGTGGCGATGTTGTCGGGATTGATCATGCCGGAAAAGCGGATGAACTCGACGCCCTTGTTCATCGCCACCTGCTTCTCGCCGGCGACGATCAGGTTACCGTTCGACAGCACCTCGACCACGGTCACGCCCATGGTGCCGGTGAAGGCGTTGCTGGCGCTCTGATTGTCGCCGTCGGAAAATTTGCTCGCGTTGGTGACGGCCAGCGGATTGCCGAACGTCGATTGCAGCGGCTTGGGCAAGGCCACGCTGACCTCGCCCGACTTGTTGCCCGAGCTGGTGCCGGCCTTGTTGGCGGTGGTGCGTTCGGTGATGACCAGGGTCAGCACGTCGCCGACCTGGCGCGCGCGGCGGTCCTCGAAGATCGGCCGGAACGCCGCGCCCTGGTAGATGGCGCCGTTGCTCGGCTTGGCGGCCAGCTGCTCGCTGTTGAGCGGGCGGGCCGACATCGGCTGGTTGACGATCGACGTCGGCGTGGTCATGCAGCCGCCCAGGGTAACGGCGGCGACGGCGGCGGTGATGACGGTGATGGCGGATTTCATGATGCTCCCCTTACAGCTGCGCCAGCTTGGCGAGCATCTGGTCGGACGTGGTGATGGCCTTCGAATTGATCTCGTAGGCGCGCTGGTTCTGGATCATGTTGACCATTTCCTCGACCACGTTGACGTTCGACGTTTCGACAAATCCCTGCAGGATCACGCCGGTGCCGTTGGTGCCGGGCGTATTGGTCTGCGGATTGCCGGACGCGCCGGTCTCGACGTACAAATTCTCGCCCTTCGATTCGAGTCCGGTCGGGTTGATGAAGGTCGACAATTGGATGCTGCCGATCTGCTGCGGCGCGACCTGGCCCGGCAACGTCACCGAAACGGTGCCGTCGCGGCCGACGGTGATGCTTTGCGCGGTGATCGGGATGGTGATGGCCGGCTGCAGCACGAAGCCGCTGGAGGTGACCATCTGGCCGTTGTTGTCGCGCTGGAAGGAGCCGTCGCGGGTGTAGGCGGTGGTGCCGTCTGGCAGCAGCACGTTGAAGAAGCCGTTGCCGTTGACCATCAGGTCTTTGTCGTTGCCGGTGGATTGCGGATTGCCCTGGGTGTGGACACGTTCGATCGCCACGGGACGCACACCGGTACCGAGCTGCATCCCCGACGGCAGATTGGTCTGCTGCGACGACTGCCCGCCCGGCTGGCGAATGTTCTGGTACAGCAGGTCTTCGAAGACGGCGCGCGACTTTTTAAAACCGTTGGTGCTGACGTTGGCCAGATTGTTGGACGTGACGTCGAGCGCGGTCTGCTGCGCTTCCATGCCCGTCTTGGCGATCCAAAGTGAACGTATCATTTTCCTTCTCCCGTAGCATGGATGGGAGCGGCCAGAAGCGACAGCTACTCATCCCACACCATCATTATGCGGGAGAGGTGTTCAACCCAAAGCGAGGATCTGGGTGGCTTTTGCGGCGTTATTCTCGGCGTTCTTCAAGAGGCTCATTTGCATCTCGAACTGCCTTGCCAGACTGATCATGTTGACCATGGAATCGACCGGATTGACGTTGCTGCCCTCGACCGCGCCATCGACCACGCGCACCAGCGGATCGTTTGGCGCCGGCGTGCCATCCTTCTGGCGGAACAGGCCGTCGTTGCCGCGCACCAGGCCCTGGGGGTCGGGATTGACTAGCTTGAGCCGGCCCAGCGTGTTGGCCGGCCCCGGCTGGTAATCGGTCGAGACGGTGCTGACGGTGCCGTCGCCGGCGATCATCACCGTCACGTCCGGCGGAATGGCGATCGGGCCGCCGTCGCCGATCAGCGTCTGGCCGCTGGCCGTTTGCAGCAGGCCGTTTTCGCTCACCTTCAGGCTGCCGTTGCGGGTGTACGCCTCGGAGCCATCGGGCGATTGCACCGCCAGCCAGCCCTGGTCGCGGATGGCGATGTCGAGCGGGCGCCCGGTGGTCTGGATCGGCCCGGCGCGCATGTCGGCGCCGACCGTCGAATCGACCACGAAGGCGCGCGTTTGCAAGCCCTCCGACACCACCGGCACGGCGCGGAAGCTGTCGAGCTGCGCGCGAAAGCCGGTGGTGTTGACGTTGGCCAGGTTGTTGGACGTGGTGGCTTGTTGCTCCAGCACGTGCCGCGCCCCGGTCATCGCGGTGTAGA
>DASVTJ010000760.1:0-2717 GCA_036387635.1 Duganella sp. | reverse complement strand
GCCCAGAACGGCGGTCCGGCAAACGGTATCGGTACCGGCAAGAGCGTATCGATCCCGCTGACCGTGGCCTGGGGCCGCGACAGCCGCGACAGCGCCGTGACCCCGAGCATCGGCCGCTACCAGCGCGCCAACCTCGAGATCGACGCGATCGGCGACGCCAAGTACTACCGCGTGGTCTACGAGCACCAGTGGTACCGTCCCGTGACGAGCTGGATGACGCTGGCCATGCGCGGCGAACTCGACTACGGCAAGGGCATTGGCAAAAACTCGTATCCGGTCTTCAAGAACTTCTATGCCGGCGGCATCGGTTCGGTGCGCGGCTACGAAAGCTCGACCTTGGGCGTGATCGATCCGGTCTACGGCGACGCCATCGGCGGCTCCAAGCGCGTCATCGGCAGCGTCGAACTGCAGTTCCCGTTCCCGGGCAGCGGCAAGGACCGCAGTCTGCGCTGGTTCACCTTCGCCGACGGCGGCCAGGTGTACCAGGAAAAGTCGAAGATCTTCCTGGGCGAGCTGCGGTATTCGGCCGGTATCGGCCTGTCCTGGATTTCGCCGGTCGGTCCGCTGCGCTTGAGTTATGCTAAGCCCCTGAACGCCAAACCGGGCGACCGTCTCGAACGCTTCCAGTTCCAGATGGGCACGGGTTTCTGACCGGGCTTTTCCATGGCCTTTTGCATGGTGTTTCCTAATACTCGCGGAGAATTATGTTGAAAAATCCGATTGCCTTGTTGCCACGTATCGTTTCACAGGCGCTGCCGCCCGTGCTGGTGCTGGCAGCCCTGTGCGCCGCTCCGCTGGCCGCGGCGCAGACGGCACCGAGCCGCATCGGCTTCGTGACCACCGAACGCCTGATGACCGAATCGAAAATGGCCAAGGCGGCCGACGCCAAGATCCAGGCCGAGTTTTCGAAGCGCCAGAAGACGAACGAGGAGCAGATGGCGAAGTTCAAGCAGATGAGCGAGAAGTTCGACGCCGACGCGCCACGCCTGACCGACATCGAGCGCACCCGCCGCGCGCGCGAACTGTTCGACATGGAGAAAGACGTGCAACGGATGAACCGCGAGTTCACCGAAGACCTCATGCAGAGGAAGAGCGAAGAGCGCGCCGCCATCGCGACCAAGGCCTATAAACTGATCGAACAGATCGCCGAGCAGGAAAAACTCGACGCCGTGCTGCAGGAAGCGGCGTGGTCGAGCCCGCGCATCGACATCACCGACCGGATCCTGAAACTGCTGGACAAGTAATATTTTGGAACAAACCGAACAAACCCAGCCGGGCGTGCGCCTCGGCGACCTGGTCGAGCGTTTTGGCGGCCAGCTGACGGGCGACCCCGACCTGCGCGTCGCCTCGATCGCACCGCTCGACAGTGCCGGCCCCACCCAGATCAGCTTCCTCTCGAACAGCAAGCTGCGCGCCCTGGCGGCGCAAAGCGAGGCCGCGGCCCTGATCCTGTCGCCGCTGGACGACCCCTCGGTCGCCGCCACCTATGCCGGTGCGCGCATCGTCACCACCAACCCGTACGCCTATTTCGCCCGCGCCGCGCAGTATTTCGTGTCGCTGGAAGAAGCCGCGCCGGCGCCCGGCATACACCCGAGCGCGACCGTCGACGCCGCAGCAAGGATCGACGCCACGGCCCACATTGGCCCGCACGTGACGGTCGAAGCCGGCGCCGTCGTGAAAGCGGGCGCCGTCATCGACCACGGCTGCTTCATCGGCAAGGAAAGCGTGGTCGGGGAGGGCACCCACTTCTTCGCCAACGTCACCTTCCATCGCAAGTGCGTCATCGGCGCACGCGGCATCGTGCACTCGGGCGCCGTGATCGGCGGCGACGGCTTCGGCTTCGCGATGGAAGCGGGCGTCTACATCAAGATCCCGCAGACCGGGCGCGTGGTCATCGGAGACGACGTCGACATCGGCTCGAACACCTCGATCGACCGCGGCGCGCTGGCCGACACCGTCATCGAAGACGGCGTCAAGCTCGACAACCAGATCCAGATCGGCCACAACTGCCACATCGGCAAGCATACCGCGATGGCCGGCTGCGTCGGCGTCGCAGGCAGCGCGAAGATCGGCAGCCGCTGCACCTTCGGCGGCGCGGCGATGGTGCTGGGCCACCTGGAGATCGCGGACAACGTCCACATCTCCTCGGGCAGCATGGTCTCGCGCTCGGTACTCGAACCGGGCCAGTACACGGGTTTCTACCCGCTCGCGAAGAATGCCGAATGGGAGAAATCGGCGGCCATCGTGCGCAACCTGAACACCATGCGCGACAAGATTCGCGCACTGGAAAAAATCATCAAGACAAAGACAGAACAACAATGACGACCACCGATACGACCGGCGCAGCAACCGAGGCTGTGCGCGAAAAGAAGACCCTGGGGATCACCGAGATCAAGGAATACCTGCCGCACCGCTATCCGCTGCTGCTGGTCGACCGCGTGCTCGACGTCGAAGTGGGCAAGCGCATCACGGCCATCAAGAACGTGACCGTCAACGAAGAATTCTTCAACGGCCACTTCCCGCACCAGCCGGTCATGCCGGGCGTGCTGATGATCGAGGCGATGGCGCAGACCGCCGCCATCCTGTCGTTCATGACGATGGACGTGAAGCCGGACGAGAATTCGGTGGTCTACTTCGTCGGCATCGACAACGCCCGCTTCAAGCGCCCGGTCGGCCCCGGCGACCAGCTGGTGATGGACGTCGAGATCCTGCGCGTC
>DASVTJ010000759.1:0-1713 GCA_036387635.1 Duganella sp. | reverse complement strand
GTCGCTTTTTCATGCGTGAAGGCGCGGCTGCGCGACAGCTGGCGCGCCAGCGCGCGGTCGGCGCGTTCGGCCGCGCGGTCGATGGCGGCGTACATGTCGTCCTCGGTGTCCTCGATGACGACGGTCTTGCCGTTGTCGAGGCTGATCTGAATCTTGCAGCGCTTGTCGCGGCCGCCGCGCGGACCGTTGATGTCCGACAGCCATACGGCCAGCTTGCGGGTCAGCGCCCAGCCGAGCGACGTTTCCAGGCGGCGGTACACATAGGCGCGCAGGCTCTCGGTAAGGACCAGGCCGTTCGATTGGATTGCGATGTTCATGATCATTTCCTTTCGTGGTGGATGACAAGACTCATGATAGGGACGCTCAACCATTCGTACAATTCGAATATACTTGCATCAAACATCGAAGAAACCGATGTATTAAGGGATTCTTAAATGGCTACTTTGAATTACAAACATCTACGCTACTTCTGGATGGTGGCGCGCAGCGGCAGCATCGCCAAGGCCGCCGAACAACTGCATTTGACGCCGCAATCGATCTCCGGCCAGCTCTCCGAATTCGCCGAGTCGCTCGGCGTCGAGTTGTTCCGGCGGGTCGGGCGCCGCCTCGAACTGACCGAAACCGGCAACCGCGTGCTGCGCCACGCGGAAGACATCTTCAGCGCCGGCGACGCCTTGCTCGATGTTGTTCGAGACCAGTCCGCCACTAAAGCTACCACGTTCCGGGTCGGCGTCTCCGATTCCGTGTCGAAAGCTGTTGCTTGCCGGCTGGTCGCGCCGGCGCTGTCGCTGGCCGAGCCGACCCGCTTGATCTGCCGCGAAGGACGCCTGGCCGCGCTGCTGGCCGACATGGCCGTGCACCGGCTCGACCTGATCATCGCCGACCGCACCATGCCCAGCCATCTGAGCGTACGCGGCTACAACCATCTGCTGGGTGAAAGCGAACTGGGCGTGTTTGCGGCGGCGTCGTTGGCCGAGACCCTTGGCGGACCGTTCCCCGAATGCCTGAACAATGCACCGCTGCTGTTGCCGGGCGAGGATTTCGCCGTGCGCGCCAGGCTGATGCAGTGGCTGCATACGCATGTGCCGCGCTTGCATGTGGTGGGGGAGTTCGACGACAGCGCCATGATCAAGGCCTTCGGCCAGTCCGGCGCCGGACTGTTCTTCGCGCCGGCGGCCATTTCCAGCACCTTGTGCGCGCAGTACGGCGTGGTGATGCTGGGCACGATCCCGTCGCTGCGCGAACAGGTGTATGCGATCACGACCGAGCGGCGCATCAGCCATCCGGCCACGCAAGCCATTCGACAGGCCGCGCTGGAGACGCTGTCGGCTTGACGCCGCGCATGAATGGAAACGGGCCGGATCTGCATGTGCAAAGCCCGGCCCGCGTTCATCTTACTGAATCAAAAACTTATTTCGGCATCACGACGCTGTCGATGACGTGGATGACGCCGTTGTCGGCGGCGATGTCGGTTTTGGTGACGTGTGCCTTGTCGACCATGACTTTGCCGCCGTTGGCGGTGACCGTCAGCGACTCGCCCTGGACGGTTTTGACCTTGCCCGGCTTGACGTCGGCGGCCATGACTTTGCCCGGCACCACGTGGTAGGTCAGGATCTTGGTCAGTGCGGCTTTGTCTTTCAGCAGCGCGTCGAGCTTGGCTTTCGGGATTTTCGCGAACGCTTCGTCGGTCGGTGCGAACACGGTGAACGGGCC
>DASVTJ010000758.1:0-5347 GCA_036387635.1 Duganella sp. | reverse complement strand
CGGCCCGCGCTGGTTTTACGTTGACGGTAGTTTTCCAGAATAGACAACACGACGCGTGAGAGACCACGCGCACAAAGGAAAAACCATGCCGCAGATCGAAAGCAAGCTCAATCCCCGCAGCGACGACTTCAAAGCCAACGCCGCCGCCATGCAGGTGGTCGTCGACGACCTGCGCGCCAAGGTCGCCAAAATCGCGGCCGGCGGCGGCGAGGCGGCGTCGGCCAAGCACGTCGCGCGCGGCAAACTGCTGCCGCGCGACCGGGTGCAGATGCTGCTCGATCCGGGCACGCCGTTCCTCGAACTATCGCAGATGGCCGCCTACGGCATGTACCAGGACGCCAACGGCGCCGACGCCGCGCCGGCGGCCGGCATCATCACCGGCATCGGCCGCGTGGCCGGCCAGGAGTGCGTCATCGTCTGCAACGACGCCACCGTCAAAGGCGGCACCTACTACCCGATGACGGTCAAGAAGCACCTGCGCGCGCAGGAAATCGCCGACCAGAACAACCTGCCGTGCATCTACCTGGTCGATTCGGGCGGCGCCAACCTGCCGAACCAAGATGATGTCTTCCCCGACCGCGACCACTTCGGCCGCATCTTCTACAACCAGGCCAACCTGTCGGCCAAGGGCATCCCGCAGATCGCCGTGGTGATGGGTTCATGCACCGCCGGTGGCGCCTACGTGCCGGCGATGAGCGACGAATCGATCATCGTCAAGGAGCAGGGAACGATTTTCCTCGGCGGGCCGCCGCTGGTCAAAGCCGCCACTGGCGAGGTGGTCACGGCCGAGGACCTGGGTGGCGGCGATGTCCACACGCGCCTGTCCGGCGTGGCCGACCACCTGGCGCAAAACGACCTGCACGCGCTGTCGCTGGCGCGCACCATCGTCTCGAATCTGAACCGCACCAAGCCGCAACAGGGCGCGTTGCGCGAGGCCGTAGAGCCGAGGTACGCCACCGAGGAATTGTACGGCGTGATCCCGGTCGACACCCGCAAGCCGTTCGACGTGCGCGAAGTGATCGCCCGCGTTGTCGACGGCAGCGAATTCGATGAATTCAAGGCGCGCTACGGCACCACTCTGATCTGCGGCTTCGCCCACATCTTCGGCATGAAAGTCGGCATCATCGCCAATAACGGCATCCTGTTCTCGGAATCGGCGTTGAAGGGCGCGCACTTCATCGAGCTGTGCGCGCAGCGCAAAATCCCGCTGGTGTTCCTACAAAATATCACCGGCTTCATGGTCGGGCGCAAATACGAAAACGAAGGCATCGCCCGCAACGGCGCCAAGATGGTGACCGCCGTCGCCACCGCCGCCGTTCCCAAGTTCACCGTCATCATCGGCGGCAGCTTCGGCGCCGGCAACTACGGCATGTGCGGCCGCGCGTTTTCGCCGCGCTTCATGTGGATGTGGCCCAACGCGCGCATCTCCGTCATGGGCGGCGACCAGGCGGCCAGCGTGCTAGCCACCGTCAAGCGCGATGGCATCGAAGGCAAGGGCGGCGCGTGGTCGGCCGAAGAGGAAGCGGCGTTCAAGCAGCCAATCAAGGATCAGTACGAGCACCAGGGCCACCCTTACTATGCCACCGCGCGCCTGTGGGACGACGGCGTCATCGACCCGGCCGACACCCGCATGGTGCTGGGCCTTGGCCTGTCCGCCGCCCTCAACGCGGAAATCCCCGACACCAAGTTCGGTGTCTTCAGGATGTGACGATGAACCTGCGTGATCGACCATTGCCAGTGCGGCTAATGCGGGCACCGCGGCCACTCCCGCAGCTTCGCCGTCACGGCCTGGCGGCGCTGTTGTGCGCCGTGGCGTGCGGCGGCGCGCAGGCTGGCGTCACCAATGCGACGATCGCGATCACCACGCAGGTGACGATGCTGCAGCCGTTGTCCGGTCCCTCGCAGCCGTCGCTGCCCATGGTCGACAAGCGCATGGGCGAGCAGGTGGTGTTCGTCCCCGCCACCATCGGCGGCGATCCGATCACGCTGCAAACGACGATCTTCAAACCGCCCGGCAACGGTCCGTTCCCGGTGCTGTTCATGAACCACGGTAAATCCGGCGGCAGCGACGCCCACCTGCAGGAACGCGCGCGCTACACGGTGCTGTCGAAGCAGTTCATACGGCGCGGCTACGCCGTCGTCATCCCGATGCGGCTCGGCTTTGCCGGCTCGGGCGGCATCTACGTCAACTCGCACTGCCGCGCGGAGCAAAACGGCGACGACCAGGCCAACTCGCTGTTCTTCGCGATGCAATACGCGATGAAGCAGCCGTGGGCCGACCAGCAGCGCGTGCTCATCGCCGGTCAGTCGCACGGCGGCCTGACGGCCATCGCGGCCGGCAGCCATAACATCAGCGGCGTGCGCGGCGTGATCAACTTCGCCGGTGGCGTCAACAGCCGCTCCAAGTGCGACTGGCAGGGCGCGCTGGTTGACGCCTTCAAGAATTACGGCGCGCGCAGCAGGGTGCCGACGTTGTGGTTCTACGGCGCCAACGACATCCACTTCGGCCCCAAGCTGGCCGAGGATATGTACGCGGCCTACACCGGGGCCGGCGGCAAGGCGCAACTGGTCGCCTTCGGCCCGTTCAAGAAGGACGCGCACCCGATGGTCAACAGCGCCGAGGGCGTGCCGATCTGGCTACCCGAGACGGACCGCTTCCTCAAGACGATCGGCATGCCGACCGCGATCAAATACGCTATCAAGGATTGAGCATGGACTTCAACACGCTACTTCTCACGCGCGAAGGTAAAATCGCCACCGTCACGCTGAACCGGCCGGACACGCGCAACGCCTTCAACGAAGAGACCATCGCCGAGATCACGCGCGCCTTCCGCGAACTGGGCGCCGACGACGATCTGCGCGCCATCGTGCTGGCGGCCAACGGCCCGGCCTTCTGCGCCGGCGCCGATTTGAACTGGATGAAGAAAATGGCGGGCTACACGCACGCCGAAAACCAGGCCGACGCGCTGCAACTGGCCGAAATGCTGCGCACGATCTACCTGTGTCCCAAGCCGGTGGTGGCGAAGGTGCAGGGCGATTGCTACGCCGGCGGCATGGGCCTGGTGGCCGCGTGCGACATCGTCGTCGCGGTCGACCAGGCCAATTTCTGCCTGAGCGAAGTGAAACTGGGATTGATCCCGGCGACCATCTCGCCGTACGTGATCAAGGCCATGGGCGAGAACGCGTCGCGCCGCTACTTCCTGACGGCGGAGCGCTTTTCCACGCGCGAGGCGCTGCGCATCGGCTTCGCGCACGAAGTGGTGGCCGCCGACGCGCTCGACGCCAAGGTGGCGGAAATCGTCAAGGCGCTGGTCAACAACAGCCCGAACGCGGTGCGCCAGGCCAAGGTTCTGGTGCGCGACGTCGTCGGGCAAAATGTCGACGACGCGCTGCTGGCCGACACCGCCGAACGCATCGCCCATATCCGCGCATCGGAACAAGGCCGCGAAGGCGTGGCCTCGTTCCTGGAAAAGCGCAAGCCGAATTGGCTAACGAATTAGAACATCGGAGTTTCCTTGCAAGAGAATAAACAAAGCGAATGGGTGGCACGCAGCCTGCGCAGCGTATGGCATCCATGCACGCAAATGCAGCACCACGAAGCGTTGGAAAATCGTGTGCCTTTAATCCCTGTCAGCCGGGGCAAGGGCGCGTGGCTGTACGACCATGAAGGCCGCCGCTACCTGGACGCGATCAGTTCCTGGTGGGTCAACCTGTTCGGCCACGCCAACCCGCGCATCAACGCCGCGCTAAAGGAGCAGCTGGACACCTTGGAACACGCGATGCTGGCCGGCTTCACGCATGAACCGGTGATCGAACTGTCGGAAAAACTGTCGGCGCTGACCGGCCATGTGCTGGGCCACGCCTTCTACGCCAGCGACGGCGCCTCCGCCGTGGAAATCGCGCTCAAGATGAGCTTCCACTCGTGGCGCAACAACGGCCAGTCGGCCAAGCAGGAATTCGTCTGCCTCAAAGGCAGCTACCACGGCGAAACCATCGGCGCGCTGGCCGTCACCGACGTCGCGCTGTTCAAGGACGCCTACGGCCCGCTGCTGCGCGCCTCGCAAACGGTGATGTCGCCGGACGCGCGCCAGGCCGCCGAAGGCGAGACGCCGCAGGACGTGGCCCGCCGCGCCGCCGCCGACGTCGAACGCCTGTTCATCGACAAAGCCGACAAGATCGCGGCCATCATCATCGAGCCGCTGGTGCAATGCGCCACGGGCATGGCGATGCACGACCCGCTGTACCTGAAACTGGTGCGCGACCTGTGCGACCGCCACCAGGTACACCTGATCCTCGACGAAATCGCCGTCGGCTGCGGCCGCACCGGCACCTTCTTCGCCTGCGAGCAGGCCGGCGTCTGGCCGGACTTCGTGTGCCTGTCCAAGGGCATCAGCGGCGGCTACCTGCCGCTGTCGCTGGTGATGACGCGCGACGACATCTACCAAGCCTTCTACAGCAGCGACGTCACGCGCGGCTTCCTGCACTCGCACTCGTACACCGGCAATCCGCTGGCCTGCCGCGCCGCGCTGGCGACCTTGCAAATCTTCGAAGACGACGATGTCCTCAACGCCAACAAGGTCAAGGCGGCGCGCCTGACGGCGGCGCTGCAACCGCTGGCCGAGCACCGGCAGGTGCGCAACTTCCGCCAGCGCGGGATGATCTGGGCCTTCGACGCCATCGACGCCACACCGGACTTTTCGCGCCGCTTCTTCGCCACGGCGGTCGAGCATGAGCTGCTGATGCGCCCCATCGGCGCCACCGTCTACATGATGCCGCCGTATATCCTCGACGACGGCGAAATTGACGGCCTCGCCGCCAACACGCTGGCCGTGTTCGACAAAGTGATGGCGGGCGGACAATGAACGGGCCGATAAACCCTATCGATCAACTCAAGCGGCAGTTGCAGGCGCTCGACGACCAAAGTTTGATCCGCAAGCGCCGCACCGTCGACACGCCGTGCGGGCCGCGCGTGACGGTCGACGGCCGCGAACTGCTGGCCTTCTGCAGCAACGACTATCTGGGCCTGGCCAACCATCCGAAGCTCAAGCTCGCGCTGCAGGAAGGCGCGGCTCTCTACGGCGTCGGCAGCGGCGCCTCGCACCTGATCAGCGGCCATGGCCGCGCCCACGCGCTGCTGGAGGACCGCCTGGCCGAATTCGTCGGCGGCCATCTGGAATCGGCGCGCGCGATCACCTTCAGCACCGGCTACATGGCCAACCTCGCCATCATCACCGGCCTGACCGCCGGCGACCGCGACGCCGCCATCTTCTCCGAATCGCTGAACCACGCCTCGCTGATCGACGGCGCCCGCCTCTCGCGCGCCAGCGTCAAGGTCTACCCGCACGCC
>DASVTJ010000757.1:0-1756 GCA_036387635.1 Duganella sp. | reverse complement strand
CCTGGGCCTGGACGGCATGCGCCGTTCCGACGCCGTCGCCGCCGACCTGGTGCGCAATGCGTTCGGGCCGGTCGGCGCGCACGTCATGTCGCTGCTCATCGCGATCGCCGCCATCACGTCGATCAACGCCACCATCATCGTCGGCGCCCGCTCCAGTTACGCGGCCGGCGGCGACTGGCCGGTGCTGGCGCGGCTGGGCGTGTGGGACCGCAACCACGGCACCCCGGCCAACGCGCTGCGGGTGCAATGCGCGGTCGCGCTGCTGCTGGTGCTGGTCGGCGCCTGGACCGGCGGCGGCTTCAAGTCGATGGTCGAGTTCACCGCGCCGGTGTTCTGGCTGTTTTTCCTGTTGTCAGGGGTGTCGCTGTTTGTCCTGCGGGTGCGCGAGCCGCAGACGGCGCGCCCGTTCAAAGTGCCGCTGTTCCCCGTGCTGCCGTCGCTGTTTTGCGCGATGTGCGGCTACATGCTGTGGGCCAGCCTGTCGTACGTCTACAGCCAGCAGCTGGGCGGCTTCAACGCCGCCTGGATCGGCGTCGCGGTGCTGGCGGCCGGCGCCGTACTGCTGTTGTTGCTCCGCCGCGCGGAATCGCCGGCCGTATTGTCGGTTCCGCCGGTTCCGCCGGCCCCGCCGGGTTAGCGCATTTTCCTCCACATTGTTCATCCACCAGGAGCTTATATGTCATCGCTGAATTTCATCTCCCGCGCCGCCGGTCCGCGCGTCCCCGCTAGCTGCTATGCCGGCCTGCGCGCCGCCGCCCGCGCCTTGCTGACGCCATGGTTGCCGTTGGTGTTGTTATTGCTGTTTGGCCTCGGCCTCGGCCGCGCCGCCGCGCAGACGCCGCGGCTCGACGTGCCGTTCGTGCCGACGCCGCAGTCGGTGGTCGATCGCATGCTGGAACTGGCGGACGTCAAGAAGGGCGAGAAGCTGTACGACCTCGGCAGCGGCGATGGCCGCATCGTCATCACCGCCGCCAAGCAATATGGCGCGCGCGGCGTCGGCATCGACCTCGACCCGGTGCGCGTTCGCGAGGCGCGCGACAACGCCCAAAAGGCCGGCGTCGCCAAGCAGGTGGAGTTCATCGCGGGCGACCTGTTCAAGGCCGACCTGTCGGATGCCGACGTCGTCACGCTGTACCTGCTCACCAGCGTCAACCGCGATCTGCGCCCGCAGTTGTGGAAGCAGCTCAAAGTCGGCACGCGGGTGGTGTCGCACGCCTTCGACATGGGGAGCGAATGGCCGCCCGAGCGCACCGAAAGCGTCGACGGGCGCACCATCCATTTCTGGACCGTCACCGAGGCGAACAAGCGCGCCGCCGAGCGCGTCGCCACGGCGCGCGCCAAGCAGTAGCGGCCGGGCGCCTGGCCAATCGACTGGCGGTCATCGATGGCGCCGCAGGCCTGTCGCCCATCACGGCCGCGTGCGCACGCGCCCTGCGACAGCAAGAAACCGTGGCATGGCGTTTATGTGGCCGGCGCCCGAAGCGTCGCAGCTGGCGTGTCCGTCAAGGTCGCGCCAGCACCCGCTCGAATTGCGACTTGCTTGTGGCGTAACACTCGCAACTGGCGTCTTCCAGGCCGGCACGGTCCAGGATTTGCATCCAGCCCCGGCTGTACCTGATGAACCCGGCCTGCTGATAGGCGCCCGCCACCAGGCTGACGCTGGGCCGGTGCACGCCCAGCATGTCGGCGATGAAATCCTGGGTCAGGAAAAATTCATCGCCGTCGACGCGGTCGTGCGTCATCAGCATCCAGCGTG
>DASVTJ010000756.1:0-6693 GCA_036387635.1 Duganella sp. | reverse complement strand
TACTTTGCCGTTTTACCGGCACCCTTATTGCTAAGGGGTCGCTCACTCAAAATACTGACAGGCCACTACTTGCGTAGCGCCTATTTCATTACTTCTTGTGAACATTTGATATTTTTTAAGTTTCACGCAACCGGGTCACCCGGGCTGCGTGTGCACTTTCATCAAACGTCCACACTTATCGACTGTTAATTTTTAAAGAACTTTGCTAGGTACTGCTTGCACGCTTGACAAATCGTTTTGTTTGTCAGCGAGAAGGAAGAGTATGAATCGTTTAGACCGTTTCGTCAACCTTCTTTTTATCCCCCGTTTCACTCTGCAACACTATGTTTTGTGTGCACCGTTTTGCGAGGAGGCGAACTATAGCAAAGCCGCGATTCGCCGACAAGGATTATTTTTGCACTATCGCTCCGTGCGTCTGGAAGATGCTACATTAAGGCCCAGAGCCGCCAACGGCCACCGGAGACAGACACATATGGAACGCCATACCGCGCCACATCTGAGCACCGCATGGGAAGACACCATGCCGCTGATAATCGAAACTTCGCACCTTCGATCACGCCAATACGGACTGTGTCCCGACTCCGCCGCCGACTTTGGCCGCGTGCCCACGGTCGACCTGTCGCTGCTGCTCGAACAGAACCGCCTGCTCCATACGCATGCGGTGCCGGCGATGGAAACGCTGTACCAACAAATCGTCAACACCCACAACATGGTGATCCTCACCGACGCCCAAGGCGTGATCGTGCATTCGCTCGGCGACGACGACTTTCTCGAGAAAGCCAACCGCGTGGCGCTCCAGCCCGGCGCGGCCTGGTCCGAGCAGTGCAAGGGCACCAATGCGATCGGCACCGCCATCGCCGAACGGTCGCCGGTGCTGGTCCATGCGGATCAGCACTATCTGACCGCCAACCATTTCCTCACCTGCTCCGCCGCGCCGATCGCCGACCACCTGGGCAACGTCTTGGGCGTGCTCGACGTTTCCGGCGACCAGCGCAGTTTCCACAAGCACACCATGGCGCTGGTACGCATGTCGGCACTGATGATCGAAAACCAGTTGTTCTCCGCCACCTTTGAAGACGCGATCACGCTGCACTTCCACGCGCGGCCGGAATTCATCGGTACGCTGATGGAAGGCCTCGCCTCCTTCAGTCCCGGCGGTCGTTTCCTCGCCGCCAACCACAATGGCCAATTTCAGCTGGGGCTGTCATCGGCGGCGTTGCAATCGCATACCTTCAGCTCGCTGTTCGGCTTGCCGCTGTCGGCGCTGTACGAGCATTACCGGACCGCGTCGCCGGGACTGCTAGACCTGTGCATGCACAGCGGCGTGCGCGTGGCCGGACGCGCCCAGCTGCGATTGAGCAACAGCGTATTCCAGCAATCGCTGACGCACGACCGCACCGGCCGGCCTGCCACCACGGCCACCCAGACGGCGGCGACCAAACGCCGGCTGTCGGGCCTGCGCTACCTGCGTACCGGCGATCCGCAGCTGGAATTGGTGATAGACAAGGTTACGCGTGTGCTGGGCCACGACATTCCGATCATGATCATGGGCGAGACCGGCACCGGCAAAGAGTTGCTGGCGCAAGCGATCCACAACGACTCGCCGCGCGCGATGAGTCCGTTCGTCGCCGTCAACTGCGCATCGATCCCGGAAACGCTGATAGAGTCCGAGCTGTTCGGCTACGAGGACGGCGCCTTCACCGGCGCGCGCAAGAAAGGGGCGACCGGCAAGATACTACAGGCCAACGGTGGCACCCTGTTCCTCGATGAGATCGGCGACATGCCGTACAGCCTGCAGGCGCGTCTGCTGCGCGTGTTGCAAGAGCGCGTGGTGACACCGCTGGGCAGCGACAAGTCGATCCCGGTGAACGTGGAATTGATTTGCGCAACCAATCACAATCTGCGCGAGCGCATCGCCAAAGGGTTGTTCCGCGAAGACTTGTATTACCGCTTGAATGGATTGGTGGTCAAGCTGCCGCCGCTGCGTGACCGCACCGATCTGGAGAGCGTGGTCAAGAAGATTCTCGCCACCGAGTCGGACGGCGGCCGCTATCGGGTGTCCGAGGAAATCCTGAAGCTGTTCCACCGTCACCGCTGGCCAGGCAATTTCCGCCAATTGACCAATCTGCTGCGCACGGCGGTGGTGATGGCCGGCGACGAGCACGAGATCGGCCTGCGGCACATGCCGGATGATTTCCTCGACGATATCGAGCAGCCGCTGCGGCAAGAAGACGCCGCCACGCACGCCGCCGGCGCCAACTTGGGCGAGATGGAAATCCAGGCGATCCACAAGGCGCTGGAAGCGCACGGCGGCAATGTCTCGGCCGCCGCGCGCGCCCTCGGCATCTCGCGCAACACGATCTACCGAAAAGTGCCGAACCTGAAATAGCGGATATTTGCCAAGAACCTCGTCGGGCGGATTAGGCGGAACGCCGTCATCCGCCGAGGGCGCCCTGCGGATTACGCTGCGCTAATCCGCCAATGTGATTGCACGGTTTGCCAGCGCCGCCACTTCGGCATCGGTGAACAACCGCGATCGCGTCAGGAAGCGCTTGCCGGTGCCGTTGTCGAGCGAGAACATGCCGCCATTGCCGGCGACGACATCGATGATCAGCTGCGTGTGCTCCCAATAGGCGAACTGTTCGCACCCCATGTAGAACGGCACGCCGTCGAGCTCGCCGAGATGGACATCGGTATCGCTGATGTTGAACTCGCCCGCCGGATAGCACATCGGCGCGCTGCCGTCACAGCAGCCACCCGACTGGAAGAACATCAGCGGGCCGTGGCGTTCGCGCAGCGCGGCGATCAGCTCGATCGCCGCCGGTGTGGCCGTGACCCTGGCAGTGGCCATGACGGCGTCCATGGTCAGAAAAAGCCCAAGGCGTTAGGGCTGTAGCTGACCAGCAGGTTCTTGGTCTGCTGATAGTGGTCCAGCATCATCTTGTGATTCTCGCGCCCGATGCCGGACTGCTTATAGCCGCCGAACGCGGCATGCGCCGGATACAGGTGATAGCAATTGGTCCAGACGCGCCCGGCCTGGATCGCGCGGCCGACACGGAAGGCGCGCGATCCGTCGCGCGTCCACAGCCCGGCCCCCAGCCCGTACAACGTATCGTTGGCGATGCGCAGCGCGTCGGCCTCGTCGGTGAAGGTCGTCACCGATACCACCGGCCCGAAGATTTCCTCCTGGAAGATGCGCATCTTGTTGTCGCCCTTAAACACGGTCGGGCGCACGTAATAGCCATCCTTCATGTCGCCGCCCTGCATGTTGCGCTCGCCGCCGGCCAGCAGCTCGGCGCCCTCCTGCTTGCCGATATCGATGTATGACATGATTTTTTCCAGCTGCTCCTGCGACGCCTGCGCGCCGAGCATCGTGCCGGCGTCAAGCGGGTTGCCCTGCTTGATCGCGGCCACGCGGGCCAGGGCGCGCTCGATAAATTTCTCGTAGATCGATTCCTGGATCAGCACGCGCGACGGACAGGTGCATACCTCGCCCTGGTTCAGCGCGAACATCGCGAACCCTTCCAGGCATTTGTCGAAGAAGGCGTCGTCGGCATCCATCACATCGGCAAAGAAAATATTCGGCGATTTGCCGCCCAGCTCCAAGGTCACCGGAATCAGGTTCTGCGCGGCATATTGCATGATCAGGCGGCCGGTACCGGTCTCGCCAGTAAAGGCGATCTTGGCGATGCGCTTGTTCGACGCCAGCGGCTTGCCCGCCTCCAGCCCGTAGCCGTTGACCACGTTCAGCACGCCCGGCGGCAACAGATCGGCAATGATCTCCAGCAGCACCATGATCGACGCCGGTGTCTGCTCGGCCGGCTTGAGCACCACGCAATTGCCGGCCGCCAACGCCGGCGCCAGCTTCCACACCGCCATCAGGATCGGGAAGTTCCACGGAATGATCTGGCCGACCACGCCCAACGGTTCGTGGAAGTGGTACGCATAGGTTTCCGAATCGATCTGCGCCACCGAGCCCTCCTGCGCGCGGATACAACCGGCGAAGTAGCGGAAGTGATCGATCGCCAGCGGAATGTCGGCGGCGGTGGTTTCGCGGATTGGCTTGCCGTTGTCGATGGTCTCGGCGGTGGCGATCAGCGCCAGGTTCGCCTCCATGCGGTCGGCAATCTTGTTGAGGATGTTGGCGCGCTCGGTTTGCGACGTCTTGCCCCAGGCATCCTTGGCGGTGTGGGCGGCGTCGAGCGCCAACTCGATGTCCTCAGCGGTCGAGCGCGCCACTTCGCAAAACACTTGGCCGGTGATCGGCGTGATGTTGCCGAAGTATTCGCCCTTGACCGGCGCGACGAACTTGCCGCCGATGTAGTTGTCGTACCGTGGCTTAAACGGATTGGCGACGCCCAGTTTGCTGATGTCTGCGAGATTCATGTCGTCCTCTTTCTGCTGTGGTTGTGATGAACAACCGTCCTTTCGCAAGCACCGTGCCAGCGCCGCACAGAGGGCGCGGCGGGCATCGCGGCGCGCCGGCTTGTGACACTGTTCTTTTTTGACACAACACTGGAGCAACCGGGGCGCGGCTTTTTGGGCGGACAGGTATATTGCAGGCTGCCCATTCGGAGAAACCATGAAGCATTCCCCTATTCAACTAAACGCCGTCGCCGCGCTGTTCGCGCTTGGCGCATCGGGCTTGGCCATCGCCGCCGACAACACCGGCAATCCCGGCAACCTTGCCCACGCCGGCTCCTCCGCCAGCGCGGACACGCCGGTCGTGGTCGTCAGCGCCACGCGCGTCGGCCACACGGTGTTCGACATGCCGGCCGCGATCGACGTTGTCGACGCCGCCCGCATCCATGAAGGCCAGGCGCGCGTCAACGCCTCCGAGGCACTGGCGGCGGTGCCCGGCCTGGTGGCGCAGAATCGCCAGAACTACGCGCAAGACTTGCAGATCTCGTCGCGCGGCTTCGGTGCCCGCTCCACCTTCGGCGTGCGCGGCGTGCGCCTGATCGCCGACGGCATTCCCGCCAGCATGCCCGACGGCCAGGGCCAGGCGGCAACGTTCAATCTCGACATGGCCGAGCGCATCGAAGTGTTGCGCGGCCCGTTCTCGGCCATCTACGGCAACCACTCCGGCGGCGTGATCCAGATGTTCACGCGCGACGGCGAAGGCGCGCCCACCATTGAAACCAATCTCAGCGCCGGCAGCTACGGCACCCGCAAGGCCGACGTCAACGCGCAAGGCAAGCAGTCGGGCGTCGGCTATGTGCTCGACGCGTCGCGCTTCGAGACCGACGGCTACCGTGCGCACAGCGCCGCCACGCGCGACCAGGCGTTCGCCAAGCTGACCGTCGAACCGCTCGACAACGCCAAGCTGACCATCGTCGCCAACGGCCTGCGCCAGGACGACACGCAAGACCCGCTGAGCGTAAGCTGGGCCACGTATCAACGCGACCCGCGCGCCAACGAAACCGACGCCAGCGATACGCAGGCGCCGAAGCGCACGCTGGCCGATCGCTACGACACCCGCAAGAGCATCGACCATACGCAGATCGGCGCCAACTGGGAGCAGCGCTTCGGCGAAGACCGGCTGCGCGTCACCGCTTACGGCGGCAACCGGGAAGTGATCCAGTATCAAGCGTTCTCGCGCGCCTTCCAGGCGCCGGCAACGCACTCAGGCGGGGTGGTCAACTTCGACCGCGATTTTTACGGCACCGACCTGAGCTGGATGCACGTCAGCCAGCTGGGGGGCGGCAAGCTGAGCACGACGTTCGGCGTCGAATACGGCCGCTCGACCGATGAGCGCCAGGGCTACGAGAACTTCGTCGGCGCCCAGTTTGGCGTCAAGGGTACGTTGCGGCGCGACGAGCAGGACAAGGTCTCCAATCTCGATCCGTATCTGCAGGCCGAATGGCAATACGGCCCATGGATGCTGAGCGCCGGTCTGCGCCACAGCAAGGTGAAGTTTTCGGTGGACGACCGCTTCCTTGCCAACGGCAACGACAGCGGCAGCCTCGAGTACAGCCACACGACGCCGGTGTTGGGCGTGCTGTACCGCGTGTCGCCGATGCTCAACGTCTACGCCAGCGCCGCGCGCGGTTTTGAAACGCCGACGCTCAACGAAGTGTTTTATTCGGGCACCGGCGGCGGCTTCAATTTCGGCTTGCAGCCGGCCAAGAGCACGCACCTGGAAGCGGGCGTCAAAAGCAAACTCGACGAGCGCACCAGCTTGAATGCCGCCGTGTTCCAGGTCCGCACCACCGACGAGGTCGTGGTCGACAGCAGCGGCGGCGGCCGCACCAGCTATCGCAACGCCAGCAAGACATTGCGGCAGGGACTCGAAGTGTCGCTCGATTCGTCGTGGCGTTACGGGTTGAGCACGCGCGTGGCGCTGACCAGCCTGCGCGCGATCTACGATCAAAGTTTCGGCGCGGTACAGGAAGGCAGCAGGCTGCCCGGCGTGCCGAACGCCAACGCGTATGCCGAGCTGGCGTGGAAGGATAGCGCCGACCGTTACAACGCCGCGCTGGAAGCGATCGCCAGCAGCAAAATCTACGCCGATGACGGCAACGCCGACAAGCCGGCGCCCGGCTACGGCATTTTGAATGCGCGGGTGGGCGCCAATCAGCAATGGAATGGCTGGCGCTTCAAGCAGTTCGTGCGGCTGAATAATCTGCTGGATAAAAACTATGTTGGATCGGTGATCGTCGGCGACACCAACAAACGTTATTACGAAGCGGC
>DASVTJ010000755.1:0-9445 GCA_036387635.1 Duganella sp. | reverse complement strand
GAACGTTACGCTATCGATTCACCGTTGTCAATCGGTTGACGCGTCGGACCAATTATTTTAATATCGTCCGTTACGGAAAATAAAATCGGGAAAAGAGATGGGGCGTCACCGCGAATTCGATGTCGACAAGGCGCTCGACGCCGCGCTGGATGTGTTCTGGCGTAAGGGCTACGAAGGCGCGTCGTACACCGACCTGACGCAGGCGACGGGTGTGGAACGCCCCGGCCTGTATTCGGCGTTCGGCAACAAGGAGGCGCTGTTCCGCCTCGCGTTGGAACGCTATTACGCGCATTATTTGAATTACTTTCCCGAGGCTTTGCAGCAGCCGACCTCGCGCCTGGTCGTCGAACACATTCTTCGCGGAGCGGCCGAGCTGCATACGCGATACCCGGACCGCGGCGGCTGCCTTGGCGTTCTGGCGGCGGTGGTCGGGCCCGATAGCCTGGCGCCCGTTCAAAAGACGTTGGTCGACGCGCGGGCCGGTGGCGAGGCGGCGCTGCTGCGCCGTCTGGAGCAGGCCCGGGAGCAGGGCGACTTGCCCGCGCACGCGGACTGTAGCGCCCTGACCGCGTTCATCATGACGTTGCTGTCCGGGATGTCGGTGCAGGCTAGAAACGGCTCCGACCGCGCCACGCTGGAGATGGTGGCGGAGCAAGCGTTGTCGACCTGGCCGGGCCAGGCGTGATGGTCAAAACACCGATACACGCCGACGCATAGTTTTCACAAGTGTACTGGTACACACCGATACACGCGCGGCTACAATGAAGTTCGCTGATTGCCACCGGATAAAGATATGTCGCCCGATCTGCTGCTGCCCTTGTGTACATTCGCCGTCGTCAGTTCCATCACGCCGGGACCGAACAACGCCATGATCATGGCATCCGGCTTGAACTATGGGTTCGCGCGCTCGCTGCCGCATTTGTTTGGCATCTGCCTGGGTTTCTCGTTCATGATTTTCGCGACGGGATTGGGCTTGCATGCGGTGTTTACGCAGGTGCCCATGTTGCAGCTGATCCTGAAATACGCCGGCGCTATTTATCTGCTGTGGCTGGCGTGGAAGCTGGCGCACGCTGCGCCGATGAACGCCGACCAGGCCGCGCATTCGAAGCCGATGGGGTTCTTTGGCGCTGCGGCGTTTCAGTGGATCAACCCCAAAGCGTGGGTCATGTCCATCAGCGCGCTGACCACCTACCTGCCGCAGCGCTTCGCGGTCGGCGATCTGTTATTGCTGACCGGTTTGTTCTGCTTGATCGGGTTGATCTGCGTGGGCTGCTGGGCCTTGTTCGGGGTTGCCATGCGCCGCCTGTTGCAGGACCCGCGTTCCGTGCGCATTTTTAACGTGGTGATGGCGTTGTTGCTGGTAGCTACGCTGTATCCGATTCTCGTGAGCTGATACCATGGCGGCTTGACCCGATTTTTAGGAATGCCATGTCCCGTCGTATCGTTCACGCCGCCTTGCTGGCCGCCTCTTTGCTGGGCGCCCATGCCGGCGCCGTCACCTTGCCATCGCACCTGATGCTGCCGGACCCGGTGCTGGCCGCGCGCGGCGTGGCGGAGCGCTGGATGTTCAGCATCAAGCTCGAATCGTTCGATTTGAAGGGTATCGGGCCGTGCCGCCAGATTCTGGCCGAGCGCGGCTTTGTGCCGGTGTTGTCCAAGACCGCCAGTTCCACGATGCCCGAGCTGCACTTCAAAATCGAGGGGGCAAAGGAATATCCGCAGGCAAGCGAGGAGGCCGATCAGGCGCTGGCGGCGGTGCAGCGCGCCAAGTGCGCCGGCACGCTGAGCTGGACGGTGACGTCCAAGCCGGTGCCGGCGGCGAGCGGCGCGGCGCGGTAAAAGGCTGGGGCGCGCCGCGCGGTGGCGCGGCGCGCCGTCAATGCATGCTGCAGTTCAGTGCGGCAGATTCAGGTGATGCAATGTCTCGCGGATGCTGTCGAGATCGATCGGCTGCTGCAACTGCAACGCTTGCAAATAGCCGCGCGCGAAGCTGATCGTGTCGACCGCGTCCGGATACCGCTCGGCCATTTCTTGTAGCAGCCGGTCGGCGATGACGAGATCGTTATGCTGGCCGAGGTCGGACTGGATCGCCGCCAGCGTTTTCAGGTACTGCCGCGCGCCCTTGTGCCGGTACAGCGAATGGAAAAATTCCAGCGCGTAGCGGCCGCGCTTGGCGGCGATGCGGGTGCGGTGGATCGAGCCGGGGTCGTCCTCCTCCATGCGGTTGGCGCGCTTGAGCAACTGCTTGTGCAGGCGCTGCATCGTGTTGAACGCGAACTTTGGCAGCGGACTGTCGGGCACATCCGTCACGATGTGCTGCATCCACACGCCCATCGACAACAAAAGACGCGTGTAGCGCGGCGACAGCAACGCTTGCGCTGCGGTCTTGCGATGGGCTTGCGCGGTGGAGAGCGCCAGCGCCTGGAGTTCCATCATGCCGTTTTTGCCGCCGGGATTGGCCTGGATCCGCGGCAGCGTCGATATCAGCAGCACGTCGGCGTCGCGCGCCGCGCCCAGTTCGGTTCCCAGCCAGACGATGTCCGCCGTCACCGCATCCGGACAGGGCGCAACGCTGTCGAACAACTTCAACGCCGAGCGCAGGCGGCGCAGGCCGACGCGCATCTGATGCAGCGTTTCCGGATCGTCGCCGTTGATCACGGCTTGTTCGTTGAGCTGGATGTGTTGCAGGCAGTTGTCGAGGATGGTCTTCAGCGCCTCGCCGACGGTGGCGTCCGGGTCCAGGGTCAGCGCATGGGCGCGGTAGGGTGCCGTGCCTGTTTGCCGGCACAGCATATAGCCGCGCTCGGCCTTGCTGATATTGCTAAGACGCAGGGGAATCTGCTCGTGCAGTTCCAACGCGAATCCGAACAAGGCGGCCGGTTCGCCGTCCTTGAGCTCCAGTTCGATTTCGTTGACGTCGATTCTGCGGCCGTTGCGTTCGATATGGCCATGGTCGAGCACCATCTCGATCCGGTTGCCGTCGACTTCCAGATCCCAGGTGTGGCGTTCGACCTCGACCACGAAAAGCGATTCGAGCCGTTCCTTCAGGTCGGGCAGGTCAAGCATCTCCCGCCACTCCGGGTCGTCGCCGATCAGCTTGCGCAGGCGGCCCAGGCGCGGCCAGGCGCGCTCCACCGGACACTCCCATTCATTGCGGCTGTGCAAACCGCTTTGCACGCTGCCGCCAGCCTTTAGCGTTTGGATCCATTCTTCGCCGGCCTTGCGCACGCGCAGACCGGCGCCGTGGCGCAGGAAATGCAGGTCGGGCGTATCGAAGTAGCGCGCCGTCGTTTGCTGTGTGCGGACCGGGCAGGTGGCATGCGCGACGATCAGCGGATGCCGCATCAGCGCCTCGTTGTCGGCGGGGGACAGTAAGAGTTTGAGTTCGATTTCCATGCCAGCAGTGTAGATGGAAAGTCATCCCGGGCGGCGCACGACTCTACCGCTATTGAGCCACATCGAGCCTATGCGGGATTCGGCGGATTGCGCAGAACTTGCGTCCATGCCGGTGTGGCTGCGCGCCAGAAAGCTTCGATCGTGTTGGCCTGGAAATGCATGCCGAGAAAACGCGCGGCCGGCAGCAGCGCCTGTTGCAGCAGCACTTCGGGCGCCGCGCCGTTGTCGAAGGCGCGGGCGCCGGTTTGCTTGGATAATTTTTCGCCCAACTCGTTGACCACCACAGGCACGTGCAGATAGCTGGGCTGCGGCAAGCCCAGCACCTGCTGAAGATAAATCTGGCGCGGCGTCGAGTCGAGCAGGTCGGCGCCGCGCACGATGCCGGTGACGCCCTGGGCGCCGTCGTCGACCACCACCGCCAGCTGGTAGGCCCAGAAGCCGTCGGCGCGTTTGACGACGAAGTCGCCGGCCTCGTCGGTCAGGTCCTGACTGCAGGCGCCGGCCCAGCGGTCGTCGAAGCCGATCACGCAGTGCGGCCATTGCGGCACTTTCACGCGCAAGGCGCGGGCGCTCTTGCCGGGCGCCAGGCCGTGGCGGCAGGTGCCGGGATAGATCAGGGACTGCGCCTGCCTGCCGGTCAGGCGCAGTTGCGAATCGGCTATTTCCTTGCGCGAGCACCCACACGGATAGACCAGATCGCCCAGCCGTAGCAAGGCTTGCTGGTACAGCTCGGTGCGTTGGCTTTGCCAGATGGCGTCGCCGTCCCAGTGCATGCCGCAACGTTGCAGCGAGGCGAGAATGTGCCGGTCGGCGCCGGCCACGTTGCGGTCGCCATCGACATCTTCGATGCGCACCAGCCACTGGCCGTGGTGCGCCTTGGCGTCGAGGTAGCTGGCCATGGCGGCCACCAGCGAACCGATATGCAGCGGACCGGTGGGCGAGGGCGCGAAGCGGCCGATGTAGTGGCGCCGGCGATTGCCGATTTCGTCGTCGTCGTCGCGGCCTGTGATGTTGTTGCGGTCGGTCATGCCGGCATTTTAACGCGGCGCGCCATGCTGCGCTGCGCAAGCGATGGCGGCCGCCGGCGCGGGCAAATGTCTTACAATGTGCGCGCGGCAATTCGCGGTGATCCCGCTGCCCGCATCCACCATCTACGCCTTCAGGACATCATGCAAAAAATGACCCCCTCCTTTGTTGCCTCCGCCTTGGCCATCAGCCTGGCGCTGGCTTTCCCTGCGCACGCGGCCGGCGGCAAAACCGCCATCGCGGTGCAGGAAGCACCGTTGCGCGCGCACCTCGCTTTCCTGTCCAGCGATTTGCTGGAAGGCCGCAGCACCGGCCAGCGCGGCGCCGATTTGACCGTCGCCTATCTGGAAGCGCAGGCGCTGGCGCTGGGCTTGAAGCCCGGCAACGGCGACAGCTACCGCCAGACGGTGCAGATCGCCGGCGTCAAGACCTTGCCGGAAGAGAGCACGTTGAAACTGGAAGCGGGCGGCCAGGCCTTGCCGATCGCCTTCGGCAAGGATTGGGTGTTCGCGCCGGGCGACGCGACGGCCGCCCATCGCTTCGACGCCGGGCTGGTGTTCGTCGGCTACGGCATCACCGCGCAGGACGAGCAGTGGAACGACTACAAGGGCGCCGATCTGAAGGGCAAGATCCTGGTGATGATGGTCAACGATCCGCAGCCGAGCGCCGAGCAGCCCAACCGCTTCAACGGCAAGGGCTTGACGTACTACGGCCGCTGGACCTACAAGTTCGAGGAAGCCAAGCGCCAGGGCGCCGCCGGGGTGTTGCTGATCCATACGACGCCGACCGCGTCGTACGGCTGGAGCGTGATCCAGAACAGCTGGTCGGGCGTCGAGCGCTTCCAATTGGCCGCTGGCACCCTGGGGACCGGGTTGCAGGGATGGATGACCGACGACACCGCGCGCGCCTTGTTCAAGGCTGCCGGCCAGGATCTGGACGCGCTGCGCACCGCCGCCGAAAGCAAGGACTTCAAGCCGGTGGCGTTGTCCGCCAAGGTGAGCGGTGAAATGAAAGCGGCCGTGCGCAAGGTCGAGCAGTTCAACGTGGCCGCCGTGGTACCGGGTACCGATCCGAAGCTGAAAGATGAAGTCGTCATTTACAGCGCGCATTACGATCATCTGGGCAAGCAGGGCGATACGGGGGACACCATCTTCAACGGCGCGGTCGACAACGCTTCCGGCACCGCCGGCCTGTTGGCGATGGCGCAGCAGGCGATGCGCGCGCCGGCCAAGCGCAGCCAGATGTTCCTGTGGGTGGCCGCCGAAGAGCAGGGCCTGCTGGGCAGCGCCGCCTATGCGACCTCGCCGTTGTGGCCGCTGAAGAAGACGGCCGCGAACCTGAATCTCGATAGCTTGAATTTTGTCGGCGCCACGCGCGACATCGGCACGCAGGGCAGCGAACGCACCGAACTGGGCAAGATGGCCGAGGCCACGGCCAAGGCCATGGGCATGCACATCGCCAAGGACGAGCCGGATCTGGCCGGCGGCTATTTCCGCAGCGACCACTTCAGCTTTGCCAAGGAAGGCGTGCCGGCGTTTTCGATCGAGGGCGGCCGCGAGTACGTCAAGGACCCGGCGGGCTCCAAGGTGAAGGCTGATGCTTACGGCAAACGCTATCACCAGGTCAGCGATGAATACGACGCCGGCTGGGACCTGTCGGGCATGGTGCAGATGGCGCAGTACACGCTGAACCTGGGCCGCATGATCGCCGACAGCCCGAAGCTGCCGGAGTGGAAGGCCGGCGACGCGTTCGCCAAGCCGCGCAATAGCAAGTAAATTGGTGTGGAGCAGCCTTCGGGCTGCTTTTTTTTTACAGTTTTACCATGGCCCGTATAAAAATAGGGAGACCTGATGAAAACTATCCTGACCGGCATGCTGCTGGCGGCCAGCGCTGGCGCCGCTGCCCAAACCTTGTTGACGCAAAATTTCGCCGCCGATCCGTCGCCGCACTTTTTCGCCGGCAAGTACGTGGTTTACGCGACCGACGATCAAAACAATTCGGGCAAGTATTGGGACTCGACGTCGTGGCGGGTGCTGACGTCGAGCGACTTGAAAAGCTGGCAGGATCACGGGCCGACCTTACCGGCCAGTATCTTCAAGTGGGCCAATGCCGACGCCAAGGCGTGGGCGCCGGAGGCGGTCGAGCATGGCGGCAAATACTATTTCTTCGCGCCGGTCGGCGGCAAGCAGATCGGCGTGGCTGTCGGAGAAACTCCGATGGGGCCGTTCGTGGACTTGATCGGCAAACCGTTGATCGAAACGCCGCGCGATGACAATGCGGGCGACGAGCCGATCGACCCTGCCGTGTTCGTCGACAAGGACCAGCGGATTTATTTGTACTTCGGCACGCGGGTGCCGAAGGTGGTGGAGCTGTCCGCCGACCTGAAAAGCGCGGTGGGCGGCATCAGGGATGTGGTGGTGGACAATTTTCCTGCCAAGACAGGGTATGGCGAGGCGCCGTTCTTGCATCAGCATAAGGGCGTGTATTATTTTTCGTTTTCGACCGGTTGGCCGGGGCAGATTGTTTATGCCACCGGCAAGTCCCCGTTGGGGCCGTTCGACTATCGCGGCGTGCTGATCGACTTCCTCAAGATATCGACCAACCATCACGCGATACTGGAGCGCGATGGCAAGTCGCTGCTGTTTTATCACGATAGCGCGCTACCGGGCGGCGGCGACCATCGGCGCTCGATCCTGTTGCAGGAGATCGAATACGGCGCCGACGGCAAGATGTCGCGGAAATAAATCCAGGCCCGAAAACGACGAAATCAGCAAAAACGACGAGGTCAGTGTTGCCTACTGCGCTAATGCCGAGGGCCTCACCTTGGGTTCGGTGGCGAAGACGCACAGCGCGATGAGCGGGAATACCAGCCCGGCCAGCAGCACGCCGCGCCAGCCGTGCGCGGCGAACATCCAGCCGCCCAGCGACGAGCCGATCGCGCCGCCCATGAAAAACAATGCCATGTAAAGGCCGTTCAGGCGGGCGCGGATGTCGGCCGGCAGCGAGAAGATCGCCCGTTGGCCCGTCACCAGATTGGCCGAGACGCCCATGTCGAGCAAGATCGACGTGAGCACCAGCACGCCCAGATCGACGATCCGGTTGGTATGGATCAGCAGCGGCAAGGCGAAGGCGACCACACCCAGCACAAACGCGATCAACGTGGTCGAGTAGCTTTTGCCTTGATCGGCCCGATGGCCGGCGATCGGCGAGGCGATCGCGCCGGCCACGCCGACGAGCGCGAAGATGGCGACGCCGGTCTGGCTGAGGCGGAAGTACGGCCCTGTCAGCTCCAGCGAAACGCAGGTCCAGAACAGGCTGAAGGCGCCGAACATGCACGCGTGGTAGGCGGCGCGGCGGCGCAGGATCGGCGTGGTCTTCAGCAGGTGCCACATCGAGCCGAGCAGCTGGAAGTAGTGCAGGCCCGAGTCGGGATGGCGCTGCGGCAGCCTGGCGCGCAGCAGGAAGGCGAGCGCGGTGGTGGTGACGGCGGAGATGATGAACACGGCGTGCCAGTTCAGCGCGTCCGCGATCAGGCTGGCGACCGGGCGCGCGAGCATGATGCCCATCAGCAGGCCGCTCATGACCTTGCCCACGGTTTTGCCGCGCGTTTCCGGGCGCGACAGGTGGGCGGCGAACGGCACGACGATCTGCGCGGCGACGGTGCCAAGGCCGATGCAGAACGCGGCCAGCAGGAACAGATTGGGATTGCTGGTGGACGCGGCGGCCACCAAGGCAAGCGCGCTGGTGAGCAGCGCGATGAAGATCAGGCGACGATTTTCGACCAAGTCGCCCAGCGGGGCGATGAACAGCAGCCCGAGGCAGTAACCGACTTGCGTGAGCGTCACGATCAGGCCGGCCGCGCCCGGATCGAGACCGGTGGCGCGGCTGATCGGGCCGATCAGGGTTTGGGCGTAGTACAGGTTGGCGACGATCAGGCCGGTCGCGATGGCGAACAACCAGACCATGCCGGGAGTGAGATCTTGCTGGGCGTGGGACTGGCTCACGGGGGGCTCCTTCAATCTGAAGGGCGCAATTTTACCGGTGATCACATATTACTGCTGAGCAGGGGTATTTTTGCCGGCGCCGGCGGGAACGCCAGCGCCGGCGGCGGCGGTGGTTACAGGCCCGCTTCGGCCCGCTTCAACGACTGGTGTACTTCGGCCGTGATTTCGTACGAGCGCAAGCGGTGTGCGTGGTCGAAAATCTGCGAGGTGATCATCAGCTCGTCGGCGCCGGTACGTGTGATGAACTCCTGCAACTGGCGGGTGACGGTCTCGGGCGAGCCGATCGCGCTGCACGACAGCACCGAGTCCAGCATCGCGCGTTCCTGCGGCCCCAGCGCTTCCAGATAGCCCGCTTGCGGCGGTTGCAGGCGCGACGGCTTGCCGGTGCGCAGGTTGACGAAGGCTTGCTGCATCGACGTGGCGCGGTAGCGTGCTTCCTCGTCGGTGTCGGCGGCGAACACGTTGAAGCCGAGCATGACGTGCGGCTTGGCCAACTGCGCCGATGGCTGGAAGTTGCCGCGGTAGATCGAGATGGCTTGCATCATCATTTGCGGCGCGAAGTGCGAGGCGAACGCGAACGGCAAACCCATGTGCGCGGCCAGCTGCGCGCCGAAAGTGCTGGAGCCGAGTATCCACAGCGGCACCTTGGCGCCCTTGCCAGGCACTGCCAGCACGCGTTGGCGCGGGGTGTCGGACATGTAATCTTGCAGTTCCAGCACGTCTTGTGGGAACGCGTCCGCATCCGTTTCCAGCGTGCGCCGCAGCGCGCGGGCGGTGGTTTGGTCGGAGCCGGGCGCGCGGCCAAGGCCGAGGTCGATACGGCCCGGATACAGCGCCTCCAGCGTGCCGAACTGCTCGGCGATCACCAGCGGTGCGTGGTTGGGCAGCATGATGCCGCCGGCGCCGACCCGGATGGTCGAGGTGCCGCCGGCCACATACGCCATCACCACCGCCGTCGCGGCGCTGGCGATGCCGGGCATGCCGTGGTGCTCGGCAAGCCAGTAGCGTTGGAAGCCCCA
>DASVTJ010000754.1:0-2213 GCA_036387635.1 Duganella sp. | reverse complement strand
TTGTTCGATTTTTGAATCGGTCGCAAAATAAAATCCTGTCTTGGTGGGGCAAACCGCTGTGACCTGCCAAAAACGCGCTGGCGGCCCGTGCTGCAATGCGAAAAGAACCATTCTGCCGAAAGCTTCCCGTTTAATCAACCTTTGGCAGGGCTAAAGGACGAAGCGCTCCCTGAAAAACGCTACAATGTCAGTTAAGCCACTCAATTCGATGAACAACCCAGACACGTTGCCGTGCATGCGCCATACGTGTCTGCGTTCTCCAAACGCACATACCATGAAGCTCCACGCAAGCGACACCAAAAAGTACCAGACCGTCACCGGCTACGATGAGACCGGCGTTGAAATCAACGCCGAGCGCTATAACTACAGCCTGATCGTGCTGCCGGAAAGCGAACCGCGCGCCTGGAACGCGCCGACGTTCGAATCCATCACGGCCGAGCATTTCGACATCATCGGCGCCGACGCGCCGGACGTCGTCATTCTCGGCACCGGCGCCAAGCAGCGCTTCATCCACCCGCGCCTGACCGCCGCGCTGACGATGCGCCGCATCGGCGTCGAGTGCATGGACAGCCAGGCCGCCTGCCGCACCTACAATATTCTGATGGGCGAAGGCCGCAAGGTCACGCTGGCGCTGATCATCGACCCCAACGACAACGCGGCCTGAACCGCGCAGGGCCCGCCTCGGCACCCTGCCGGACATGCAAAACTGAAAGCCGACCAGCGATGATCCTGACGCCTGATAAGCAATGACCGACGATTCCGCCAACGACGGCCACGGCCACGGCCAGGATAGCGACATGGAGCGCCGCCAGCGCGCGGTCGTGTTCGCGTACCACAACGTCGGCGTGCGCTGCCTGAAGGTGTTGCTGGCCGGCGGCGTCGATGTCGCGCTGGTGGTCACCTACCGCGACGACCCCAACGAAAACATCTGGTTCGACTCGGTGCTGGCGTTGTGCCGGGAAGAACGCATTCCCTGCATCACGCCGGACGACGCCAGTTCGGCCGAATTGCTCGAGCAGGTGCGCGACGCCATGCCGGATGTGATGTTCAGTTTCTATTACCGCCACCTGCTGCCGGCGGACTTACTGGCGGTCGCACCGGCATTCAACATGCACGGCTCGCTGCTGCCGGAGTTTCGCGGCCGCGCGCCGATCAACTGGGCGGTGCTGCACGGCGCCAGCGTCACCGGCGCCAGCCTGCACGAGATGACCGGCCAGCCCGACGCCGGCGCCATCGTCTCGCAAATGGAAGTGCCGATCCTGCCCGACGACACCGCCTGGGAAGTGTCCGCCAAAGTCACCGTGGCGGCCGAGCAGACCTTGTGGCGGGTGCTGCCGTCTCTGCTGGACGGCACCGCGCCGCACCTGCACAACGACCTGCGCCAGGGCGGCTACTTCGGCCGCCGCACGCCCGAGGACGGCCGCATCGACTGGCGCCAGCCGGCGCGCCACGTGTACAATCTGCACCGCGCCGTGGCCCCGCCCTACCCCGGCGCCTTCACCGACCTCGACGGCGTGCGCTACACCATCGGGCGCGCGCGGCTGTCGGGCAACTTCGGCAATGTCGTCGCGCTGGGTTTGCCATTGGGCTTGACGGTGGTGGATAATTGCATCTTCGGCGTCTGCGGCGACGGCCACATGCTGGCCATTTCCAGTTTGAGCGCCGACGGCGCGCCGATCACGGCCGCGCAGCTACAAGCACGGCTGCGTGGTTAAGGGTGCGCCGCTAAGGCTATGGTTAAGGCTATATTGATACTTTTACACCGACCGCTTGAAGGACCAAAACTCGTCCCCATATCTTAGCAATTGCTGACGGCCAGGTTGCCAGGTTGCCCGATCGAGTCGCTCGCCGATGTTCACCTCCAGGAGAAAACCAGTGGCTGAAAGCCAACCAGTAATGACCGACATTTCCGCGCCGATGACGAGCGGCCAGACTTTCCAGCTGCTGGGCCGGCCGGCGCGCCACACCGTGCTGTTTTTCTACCCGAAAGACAACACGCCCGGCTGCACCACCGAGAACATCGCGTTTCGCGATTTGCACGAGCAATTCCAGGCCGCCGGCACCGAAATCTACGGCATCAGCCGCGATTCGCTGCGCTCGCACGAAAGCTTCAAAGCCAAGCTGGGCCTGCCTTTCGAGCTGATCGCCGACATCGACGAGGCCATGTGCACGCAATTCAACGTCATGAAAATGAAGCAAATGTACGGCAAGAC
>DASVTJ010000753.1:0-2122 GCA_036387635.1 Duganella sp. | reverse complement strand
GATCGGGCGCGAGGACATGGGCTTCGAGTTCATGCTCAACACGCTGCGCCTGCACGGCGGCTTCGATCCGAACCTGTTCAGCGAGCGCACCGGCCTGAGTATCAACGCGATCGAGAAGACGCTGAACGCGGCCGAGGCCAAAGGCCTGCTGTACCGCGACTACAAGATCATCAAGCCGACCGAGTTGGGGCAGCGCTTCCTCAACGATTTGCAGCAGATGTTTTTGACCACCTGATCAGAACTCTTCCCAGTCCTTGTCGTTGCCGACGGTGGCGGGTTTGCGCGCGTTGCTGCCGGCGCTGGCCGACGCCAGTGCCGGCCTGGCCGCCGACTTTTTCATCGATGGCGAAGGACGCATCGGCGCCGGCGCCTTGACGGCGATCCTGCGCGCCGCCACGGGCGCCGCCAGCGACTGGCGCACGTCGTCCTCGCCGAGCCGGAACGACGAGGCCACGTCGGCCAGGCGTTCGGCCTGCTCCTGCATGCTGGCCGCCGCCGCGGCGGCTTCCTCCACCAGCGCCGCGTTCTGCTGCGTGACCTGGTCCATTTGCGTGATGGCGGTGTTGACCTGGTCGATGCCGATGCTTTGTTCGCTGCTGGCCGAGGTGATCTCGCCCATGATGTCGGTGACGCGGCGCACGCTGTCGACCACTTCGTTCATCGTGCTGCCGGCCTGCTGCACCAGCTTCGAGCCGATGTCGACCTGCTCGACCGAGTTGCCGATCAATTCCTTGATCTCCTTGGCCGCCGCCGCCGAGCGCTGGGCCAGATTGCGCACTTCCGAGGCCACCACCGCGAAGCCGCGCCCCTGCTCGCCGGCGCGCGCCGCTTCCACCGCCGCGTTCAGCGCCAGGATGTTGGTCTGGAAGGCGATGCCGTCGATGACGCTGATGATGTCGAAGATCTTGCGCGACGAATCGTTAATGCTGCCCATGGTGTTGACCACCTGGCCGACGATCGAGCCGCCGCGCTCGGCCACGTCCGAGGCGGCGTGCGCGAGCTGGTTCGCCTGGCGGGCGTTCTCGGCGTTCTGGCGCACGGTCGATGTCAGCTCCTCCATCGACGACGCGGTTTCCTCCAGCGAGCTGGCTTGTTCCTCGGTGCGCTGCGACAGGTCCATGTTGCCGGCGGCGATTTCATTGGAGGCGCTGGCGATGGTCTTGGTGCCGTCCTGCACCTGGCTCACGACATTGCGCAGCGCGTCGTTCATGCCTTTGAGGGCGGTCATCAGGTTGCCGATCTCCGAGCGCGAGGTGGGGGCGTCGAAGCGCGTGGTCAGGTCGCCATTGGCGACCGTGGTCGCAATGTCGACGGCCGACTGCAGCGGCACCGTGATCGAGCGCGAGATGATCCACGCGGCCACCGAGCCGATGGCCACCATCAGTACCGTCAACGCCATCAGCAGCGTGTTGCTGCGGTCATTGGCCGCGTCGATCGCGCGCGCGGTGTCGTCGATGGCCTTGCGCTGGAAGAGCAGCAGCTCGTTGACCTTGTTCTTGTAGGCGTCGGCGGCGGGCAGAAACTTGTTGGTATATGCCGCTTCGGCGCCGGCGTCGTCGCCGGTCTTGCGAATGTCGCTGACGTCGGTCTTGGTTTTTTGATAGGCATTGCGCAACACCATGGCGTTGTCGAACAGCTTGCGCTCCTCGTCGGTGGTGAGCAGCTCCTTGATCTTTACGATTAATTCCGCACCGCGCTTGGTGCTGGCGGCGATGGTGTCGGCGAAGACCACCGGCAGCGTGTCGTCCTTGCTGCGCGAGATCAGCTCCGTGCGCGCGACGGCCGAGTAGATCAGCACGTACCAATCCGACACCAGGCGTTCCTTGGCGAGCGGTTGTTCCATCATTTGACGGGTGGCGGCGGCGTTGCTGCGCGCGTTGACGAGTCCCACCGTGGTGGCGACAACGGCCAGCAGCAGGACGATGGCGAACGCGATGGCGAGGCGGGTGCCGATGCGCGTGTGCGTGAGAAAGTTCATGATTTGTGCTCCGATGACGGCAAGCGATCTCCCCAGCGGGGGCGGGGGGAGTGTTGTTGCTCAGCTTGTAGGCATCAGTATGCGCCTCGCGTTGCGCGAGGTCATGTAACAGGTGAAGATGTGTTGCAAATACGAAACAGTGTG
>DASVTJ010000752.1:0-1907 GCA_036387635.1 Duganella sp. | reverse complement strand
GAAATCACCGGCAGCAGCATCAAACGGGTGGCGAAGGAGGGCGCGTTGCCGGTGCAGGTGATCAATTACGACACCATCGAAAAGCAGGGCATCACCAGCACCGAGCAACTGATCCGCACTTTGTCGGCCAACGGCTCCGGCGCCGACAACATGACCTCGGGTAACAACGTCTTCGGTGCCGACGCCGACCGCGTCAGCGGCGGCGCCTCGTATGCGTCGTTGCGCGGCCTCGGCCCCAACAGCACGCTGGTCCTGCTCAATGGCCGCCGCATCGCCACCTACGGCGCCAGCGGCAAGTCGGTCGACCTGAACGCGATTCCGCTGGGCGCCATCCAGCGCGTGGAAATCCTCAAGGATGGCGCCTCGGCCATCTACGGCACCGATGCCATCGGCGGTGTCATCAATTTCATCCTGCGCACCGACTATCGCGGCCTGGAAGCCTCGTACACCGGCAACTTCACCGAGGCCGGCGGTGGCGCCAAGCGCCGCCTGTCGCTGCTCGGCGGCGCCGGCTCGCTGCAAACCGACGGCTACAACCTGATGGGCAGCGTCACCTACGACAACGATGAAAAGCTCAGTTCGCGCGACCGCTCGTTCGCCAACGGCTTCCAGCCGCAACGCGGCCTGTCGCCGGACACCACCGGCACGCCGTACGCGAACCAGCTGAACGGACCGGGCACGGCGCTCGGCGCCGGTTTCAAAGTACCCGGTGACAACACCACGTATTTGCAAGCGAACCCGCTCAGCTTCCAGGGCAAGTGCGACACCATCGCCGGCATGTCGCAATACCAGACCGCGCTATGGAAAGATGTCACCGCGCCGAGCCGCAGCACGTATTCGTGCGCCTACGATTACGGCGCCGACTACGTCATCAGCTTCCCGGTCGAACGCTTGAACGCGGTCTCGCGCGCCTCCTTGCAGATCAGCCCGGACCACAAAGTCTTTGTCGAAGCGCTGTACGGCCACACCAACGCCACGGCCGAGCTGACCCCGGTGCAGCTCTCCGCCACGCTGGCCAACGGCGCCGCCTATCCGGTCGGCGGCGCCTATTATCAGGATCTGTCGTCGTATATCCCCACGTTCGACAAGACCAAGCCGATCTCGTACAAATGGCGCGCTGGCGACTGGGGCTACCGCACCCAGGAAAACGTCACCGACAACGCCCGCGTGCTGGTCGGGCTCGAAGGCGTGCTGCTGGGACGATGGGATTACCGCGCCGGCCTGTCGCACGGCCAAAGCCAGACCAAGACCAAACTGGTCGACGGTTACGGCTATACCAGCAAGATTTACGCGGCGCTGGGCAGCGGCATCATCAACCCATGGGTCGGCCCCGGCCAGAGCCAGACGCCAGAGGCGCTGGCCCTGATCGATTCGACCCGCTATCGCGGCCCGCTTCAGCACGGCAAGACCAAGCTGACCCAGCTCGACGGCAACCTGTCCGGCGAAGTCCTGCAACTGCCGGCGGGGGCGATGTCGATGGCGCTCGGTTTCGATCTGCGGCGCGAAGGTTATGGCTTCGCCCAGGACATCGACGCCACGCAAATTCTTTTCTCGCCGGGCAATGCCGGTTTGGACGATGTCACGCGCGACATCAAGGCCGTCTATACCGAGTTGCTGGTGCCGGTCACCAAACAGCTGGAACTGCAACTGGCCGTGCGGCGCGATCACTACAGCGTGTTCGGTTCGACCACCAATCCCAAGGTATCGTTCCGCTATCAACCCAACACATCGGTGCTGTTCCGCGGCTCGGCCAACAAGGGCTTCCTGGCGCCGAGTTTCACGCAATTATATTCCGGCACGTTGACGCAGGAACTGCCCAACGGCATCATCGACCCGATCGGCTGTCCGACCCATCCGGGCGATCCGGCCTATTGCGCCATCGCGCGCCTGGAATATCTGACCGGCGG
>DASVTJ010000751.1:0-2634 GCA_036387635.1 Duganella sp. | reverse complement strand
GCCACGCTGCGCGCGCGCCAGCTCAGGTGGAAGTTGTTCACGTTGATCAGCAACCGCGCCAGCAGCACGATGGCGGCCGCGATCGCCACGCACACGAGCGCCGCCGCCGGCGCGCCCAGCGCCGCGCGCCAGGCCGGCCGCCACCAGTGATACAGGCCGAGCGACAGCGCCAACATCAATCCGGCCTGCACGGCCAGCAGCACGATAAGCAAACGTTTTATCATGATCTCATCATACTCCCGCCGCTGGTCCCGGGCGCGCCATCAAGCGGGCTGGACGGGTGCATTCCGGGTCATTTGTTGTTCGCTTGGTGTTCTGCGCCTGGTTCGGCCCTTGTTGGGTTGGTGCCGGCGTCCCCTTCGCCCGGCTACGGTTTTAGTAGTGGCGGGGGCGCGCGAAGCAGAAACAGAAACAGCAACAGCAACAGGATGGCGAACTAATCGCTTTTGCCGGCATCGTGTTTGATGATGTGCCGGGCGATGCCGCGCAGGATGTTCACTTCCTCGGTCTCCAGCCGGGCGCGGAAGAACAGGCGCTTGAGCCTTGGCATCAGCTTGCGCGGGCTGCTGGTGTCGAGAAAACCGATTTCCACCAACGCCTGCTCCAGATGCTGGTACATGCCTTCGATCTGCGTCAGGCTGGCCGCGTCGCCATGGAAGCCGACCTCATGGGCGTCGCCGGTGTGCTGGGGCGCCGCGCCGCCGCCGGCGCCGGCGCCGTCGAGCACGGCCATGCGGCATTCGTAGGCCAGCACCTGCGCCGCCTGGGACAGGTTAAGCGACGAATAGTCGGGATTGGCGGGGATGTTGATCAGCACATTGCACTTTTCGACCAGCGCGTTGGGCAGGCCGAAGCGCTCGTTGCCGAAGATGAGCGCCGCATATGGTCCGCCCGGCTCGCCCTGCGCGCCCGGCTGGACCGCCGGCGTATCGACCAGCCGGGCGGCGAACGCGCGCGGCGTCAGCACCGGCGGCGAAAATTCGCGCAGCCGGGCCGAGACGGCGGCGGCGAAGTGGATGCCTTCGAGCGCCTCGCCGATGCTGCCGACCACACGCGCGGCGCCGAGGACGTCCTGCGCGCCGCTGGCGAAGGCGACCGCCTCGGGGTCGGTGAGGGCGCCGTCGAAGCGCGGCGTGACCAGCACCAGGTCGCTGTAGCCCATGGTTTTCATGGCCCTGGCGACGGCCCCGATATTGCCGGCGCGGCTGGTTTCGACCAGGATAAATCGCAGCTGCTTAAAAAGATTGGTGTTGATTTGGGGCAGGTTCATTTAAAATAGCGCTATTGCGCGGTATCGATACAATAACTTCAACCTTGCGACCCGGCCGATAGGCTGCTCGCAAATCCGGATTTTACCCTGTCGGCGCCGCTCCGCTCTTTAATTCACTCTTGTTCTCTATCGCGCCACCGGGCAGGCTCCGCCCCCGGCGGGCGTTAGCGTTCTTTTAACGGAAAAGCTCAACATGCACCCAATGCTCAACACGGCGATCAAAGCCGCCCGCCGCGCCGCCGCCGTCATCAACCGCGCCTCGTTCGATCTCGACCGCGTGGTCGTGACGGAAAAAAACCACAAGGATTTCGTCACCGACGTCGACCAGGCCGCCGAGCAGGCGATCATCGAGGTGCTGTCCAAAGCTTATCCCGACCACGCCTTCCTGGCCGAGGAATCGGGCGCGTCGAAGAACGCCAACGACGAGACCGAATACACGTGGATCATCGATCCGCTCGACGGCACGACCAACTTCATGCACGGCTTCCCGCAATACTGCATCTCGATCGCGCTGTCGCAGCGCGGCGTGATCACCCAGGGCGTCATCTACGACCCGGTGCGCAACGACCTGTTTACCGCCACCAAGGGTGCCGGCGCCTACCTGAACGACAAGCGCATCCGCGTCACCAAGCTCGACCGCATTGCCAACGCCCTGCTCTCGACCGGCTACCAGGCCGGCAACGCCAAGGCGCTCGAGGAATACCTGAAGATGTACGGCATCATGGCCGAACGTTCGCACGGCGTGCGCCGTCCGGGCAGCGCCGCGCTGGACCTGGCCTACGTCGCCTCCGGCCGCCTCGACGGCTTCTACGAAAAAGGCCTGAAGCCGTGGGACATCGCCGCCGGGTCGCTGATGGTGACCGAGTCGGGCGGGATCGTCGGCGAGTTCAGCGGCGAATCGGATTACCTGTACAAGGGCGACATCATCGCCGCCAGCCCGAAGATCTTCGGCCAGATGGTCGGCCTGCTGACGCCGTTCGCCTGATCGAGGGCCGGCGCCCACGCCCCCGTGACGGGGCGTGTTGCGACACTCTGTTACAAAAAAAGGGAGCGCTGGCTCCCTTTTCATTTCCCGTCCGAAACACCAGTCGAACTTAGCTGTTATACTGATAGCTGCGGCATCCTGTCCAGTCCTTTGCGCCGCAATCTAAAAACAATCCGATTGCCTGCGACTGGCGCCCACTGAGGCGACGGGCCGATCTCCCTATAAAGTTACCATGTCATTTTCCTCCCTCGGTTTGTCCGACGCTATTGTCCGTGCTGTCACCGAAAACGGTTACACCACGCCGACCCCGATCCAACTGCAGGCGATCCCTGCGGTCCTGAACGGCGGCGATTTGCTGGCGGGCGCGCAAACCGGCACC
>DASVTJ010000750.1:0-6205 GCA_036387635.1 Duganella sp. | reverse complement strand
CGCCAGGGCGCCCGACAGTGCGTTGTAAGAGATGCTCATGGTGCGAGGTCTTTCCTGGTGAAGGCCGGGGAGCGTCCGCTTACAGCCGCTACGCTAAACCACGACGAGCGCTCCGATATCAGTACAAGGCGACGGATTGCTCGGAAGAATTAAGCGGCGCACGCATAAATTTCCATATGGGAAGTAATTGTCGGGGGGGATCAGGCGCTCGGCGCCGCGCTTGCCGGCACCACGGCGGCGGTGTTGGCCGCGCTGTCGGATGCGGACGGGTTTGCCGAGCTTGTCGAGCTCGCCGACGTTACCGGCGCGGCGGCGGCCGGGCGTTGCAAGCCGCCGGCGGACACCGGCGCCTGCGACGGCGTCGGCAGCAACTGGCGCAGGATGGCGTCGGCCACGCCGAAGGCGCGGCGCCCGGCCAGCTGGTCGGCCACCAGATTGTCGGCCATGTCCAGCATGTCCTGGTTGACCTTGTTTTTAAAGACGCTGTCCTCGGCCGACAGCTCGCGCGTGCCCGAGCGCATCTGGTGCAGCATGTGGCCGATGAAGAAACTCTCGAACTTGACGGCCGCCTCGGTGGCCTTGGCGCGGTAGTTCGGGTCGACCGTGTCGCCGGGCTGGGCCGCCACCGGCGCCACATGGACGTCGCCGAGCTTGTCGGCCACGCCGAGGCGCAATTTACTCGGATCGAACGGGGCGTAATTGTTCATTATGAGTCCTTAAATGACGACCAGTTCGCCTTCGATGGCGCCGGCATGGTCCAGCGCCTGCAGGATCGCCATGATGTCGTCGGGCGAGGCGCCGAGGCTGTTGATGACGTCGATGATGCCTTGCAGCTTGGCGCCGGCCGGCCACTTGAACATCTGGCCCGAGCCCTGGTCCACGCTCACCTGCGACTGCGGGGTGACCACGGTGTTGCCGGTGGCCAGCGCGTTCGGTTGGCTGACCTTGCTGCTTTCGGAGATCACGACCTTCAGCGAGCCGTGCGTGACGGCGGCGGCGCGCACGCGCAGGCCGTCGGCGATGACCACGGTGCCGGTGCGCGAATTGAACACCACCTTGGGCGAATCGTCGCCGACGTCGATCGACAGCGCCTCGAGCTTGGCCATGAAGGCGATGCGCTGGGTCGGGTTGGCCGGGGCCACCACGTCGACGCTGGTGGCGTCGCTGGCGGTGGCGATGTCGCCGAAGCGCTTGTTGATCGACTCGACGATATTGGTCGCGGTCTGGAAGTGCGGGTGGCGCAGCGACAGGCGCACGCTCGGCTTGGTGGCGAAATCGGTGGCGATCTCGCGCTCGATCGCGGCGCCGCTCGGAATGCGGCCCGACGTCGGCGTGTTGACGGTGACCGACGCGCCGCTCTTGCCCTGGGCGCTGAAGCCGCCGACGACCACGTTTCCTTGCGCCAGCGCGTAGACTTCGTTGTCGGCCGCGCGCAGCGGCGTCAGCAGCAGGGCGCCGCCGCGCAGGCTTTTAGCGTCGCCCATCGACGACACCACCACATCGATGTTCTGGCCTTTGCGGTAGCCGGGCGGGAACACCGCCGACACCATCACGGTGGCGACGTTTTTCGATTTGGCGTCGGTGCCGTCGGGCACCTTGACGCCGAACTGCTTGAGCATGTTGATCACCGACTGGCTGGAGAACTTGACCTGGGTCGAATCGCCGCTGCCGTTCAGGCCCACCACCAGGCCGTAGCCGACCAGCGGGTTGTCACGCATGCCCTCAACGGCGACCAGATTGCGCAACACTTGCGCGGCCTGGGCCGGCACGGCGGCAGTCAGCGTGAAGCATAGCGCCAGGGGCAGGGCCAGGATGCGGTGCAGCTTGCGGAAGTTCATCATGTTCATCCAAAAATAAAGCGGGGCTTAAAACGGCACGCTTAAAAAGGCACGCTTAAAAAGGCACGCTTAAAAAGGCATATAAGGACCGGTGAAAAAGCGCGACAGCCAGCCGGCCGATTGCGTCTCGGCCAGGGTGCCCTGCGCCGAGTAGGCGATGCGGGCGTTGGCGATGCGCAGCGACGAGACTTGGTTGTTGGCGTCGATGTCGGCCGCGCGCAGGTAGCCGCGCAGGCGCACGAATTCCTCGCCCTGGTTCAACGTCAGCGTTTTCTCGCCGGCCACGCGCAGCAAGCCGTTCGGCAGCACTTCCTGCACGACGACGGTGATGGCGCCGGTCAAAGCGTTTTGCTGGGTGCTGGTGGCGTCGCCGGCGAACGAATTGTCCGAACCGATGCCGATCGACGCTTTCGGGAACACCTTGCCCAGCAGGCTGGGGGCGGCGATGTTGTTCGACGTTTCCTTGGAGTAGCTGGTGCCGGCGCGTTTGCTGGCCTGCGTGGTTTCCTGCAGGCTGATGGTGACGACGTCCCCGACGCGGAAGGCGCGGCTGTCGGACGTCAGCGACAGGCCCAGGTCGGCGCTGTAGACGCCGCCGGAGCTGCCTTTCGGTCCCATCACGCGCGAGATCGCCGGCGGCTCGTCGGACGGACCGGGCCGCACCGGCGGCGGCTGGATCGCGGCACACCCGGCCAGCAGCGAGGCTGCGACCACCAGTGCCAGAGTGTGCAACGCGGCTGCCATTAGCGTGCCGCCTGCGCCAAGTATTGCAGCATGTTGTCGGCGGCCGACAGCACCTTGGTGTTCATTTCGTAGGTGCGCTGGGCGGCGATCATGTCGACCATTTCTTCGACCACTTGGACGTTCGAGCCTTCCAGGGTGCCTTGCTTGAGCTTGCCCCACTGGGCGGTGCCCGGCGCGCCTTCGGTCGGCGTGCCGCTCGAGGCGGTTTCGGCGAACAGGTTCTCGCCCAGCGCCAGCAGGCCGGTCGGATTGATGAAGCTGGTCAGGGTCAGTTGGCCCAGCTGGCTTGGGGTCGAGTTGCCGGCGATCGCGGCCGAGACGGTGCCGTCCTCGCCGATCGTCAGCGACGTGGCGTTGGCCGGCACGGTGATCTGCGGAATCAGCGGCAAGCCGTGGGCGTTGACCAGGATGCCGTTGGCATCGACCTGCAACTGGCCGGCGCGGGTGTAGGCGGTTTCGCCGCTAGGCTGGCGCACGGCCATGAAGCCGTTGCCCATGACCGCGACGTCGAGTTCGCGGCCGGTGGTTTGCAGACTGCCGTTGGTAAACACCTTCTGGGTGCCGACCATGTGCACGCCGTTACCGAGCTGCACGCCGGACGGCGCCAGCGTGTTGTTGTCGGCCACTTGCGCGCCCGGTTGCTGCTCGACCGAGTAGAACAGGTCTTCGAAGACCACGCGGTCGCGCTTGAAGCCGACGGTGTTGGCGTTGGCCAGGTTGTTGGCGATCGCTTGCAGTTTTTGGTCTTGCGCTTGCACGCCGGTCTTGCTGATCCACATTGCTGGATTCATGGGTTGCTCCTGTAAATGTTAAAGCTCAACGGGTATTGCTCAATGTTATGGATCAGCTTAGCCGCTGATCAGGCGGTTACCGGTTTCAGCCATCGAATCGCTGGCCTTGAACAGTTTCATCTGGATTTCGAACGTGCGGTTCAGGCTCATCGTGGCGACCATCTCTTCCACCGCCGAGACGTTGCTGCCCTCGAGGTGGCCGGCACGGATCGTCACGGTGGCGTCGGTCGCGAGCGGCACGCCGTCGCGCGCGATCAGCAGGCCGGCTTCGTTCTTGGTCAGCTCGGACGCTTCGGCCTTGACCAGCTTGAGCCTGTCGACCGTTTGCATCGTCGTCGTGCCCGGGTTCTGGATCGAGATGGTGCCGTCGGCGCCGATGTCGATCTTGCTGTACTCGGGCAGGGTGATCGGGCCGCCTTCGCCCAGCACCACGTTGCCGTTGATGCGCAGCGTGCCGTTCTCGTCGAGCGCCATGTTGCCGGCGCGGGTGTAGGCTTCGCCGGTCGGGCCGTCCACGGCCAGGAAGCCGGTGCCGGTGACGGCGACGTCGAGTTCGCGCCCGGTGGATTTGACGGTGCCCTGGCGGGTCGACACCGAGTTCGCCTGCAACTGCGACATGTGACGGTCGTCGTAGCCGTAGCCGTTGACGGTCTGGGCGGTCGACAGCTCCATGTTGGCGCGGAAGCCGCCGGTGTCGACGTTGGCCAGGTTGTTGGCGCGCACTTGCTGGCCCCGCAGGGCCCGTTCGGCCCCGCTCATCGCTGTGTAGATCAACGCATCCATGGGTCGGTGTTCCTTAGATCGCTTGCATCAGCGATTGCAACATGGTGCTCTCGGTCTGGATGACCTTCGAGTTGGCCTGGTAGTTGCGCTGCGACGTCATCAGGCCGACCAGCTCGGACGTGATGTCGACGTTGGACTGCTCCAGCGACGAGGTGTTGATGTTGCCGCCCATCCCCACGCCGGGCGCGTTCACCAGCGCCGTGCCCGAGTCGACCGAGGCGATCCAGCTGGTGCCGTCAATGGCTTGCAGCGAGCCTTCGTCCGGGAAGGTGGCGATGGCCAGGCGGCCGACGTTTTGCTTCTGGCCGTTGTTGTAGCTGGCGATGACCGAGCCGTCGCTGCCCAGCGCCACGCCGGTGAAGGTGCCGGAGGCATAGCCGTCGGCGGCGTTGGCGGTGGTGGTGGCTTCGCCGGCGAAACCGGTGGTGCCCTTGTAGTCGATGTCTATCGAGTTATATTTGCCGCCGTTGTCCGCGGTCAGGGTGGCCAAATTCAGCGGCACGACGCCGGTGGCGGGCGTGGTCAGCTGGCCGGTGGTGGTGTCGAACGCCAGTTGCCCAACGGCGCCGACTTCAGTACCGTCGAGGACATAGTGGACATCGACGCCGTTGGCGCTGCCGTTGCGGGCAAAATACTGTGTCAACGTGTGCTTGCCGCCGAGCGTGTCGTACAGCACGGAGGCCTTGGACATGTTGAAGGTCGTCGGGTCGGCCGGGGCGGCCGGGGTGACGCCCGGGGCGGGCGGCCAGGCGGCGGTCGGTGCGCTCCAGTCGGCCGACATATTGCCGACGTAATCGATGTTTTTTGAAGCCACGGCCGGGATCGAACCGGTTGGAATCGGCACGTCGCCCAGCGCGCCGAGCGCGGTCGTGCCTTGCTTGATCGGGTAGCCCTGGATCTTGCGGCCGGTGGCGTCGACCAGGAAGCCGTCCTTGGAGGCGTCGAAGATGCCCACGCGCGTGTATTCGGTCTGGCCCGAGTTTTGGTCTTTGGCGATGAAGAAGCCGCGGCCGTTGATCGATGCGTCGAGCGCGCGGCCGGTGTTCAACACGCCGCCCTGCTTGCTGATGCTTTGCGTGGTCGAACCGATCATCACGCCGGTCTGGACGTCGCCCGAGACCAGCGACGAGAAGTTGGCGCGCGACGACTTGTAGCCGTAGGTGCCGGCGTTGGCGATGTTCTGGCTGGTGCTGTTCAGCGATTCGTTGATGGCCTGGATGCCGGACAATGCGATATCGAAACTCATGTTGAAGTCCTTGGTAAGGTTATTGAATCGCCGAGGCGGATTTGCCGTTGAAGGCGGTGATGGCGGTCGGCGCGATCTCGCCGACGTTGGCCACGCTGAGCATGACGCCGCCGGCAGGCGACAGGCGCACGCTGTTGAGGCGGCCCTGCACATCGACCGGCGGGGTTTCCTTGGAACTGGTCTCGACCGACAGACGATAGTTGCCGGCCGGGATGCCCAGCGAACCGGGATTGATCGTGAACGGCACCGTGCCTGGCGCCTGCACACCCAGCTTGACCGAATACTTGGTGCCGTCGTCGCCGGTGAGCACCACGGTGGTGGCGCTGCTGGAGGTGCCCAGCGTGGTCTGGCCACTGACGGCGGTTTTGCCGTCGAGCTTGACGCTGGCGGTTTCGGCCATCACGTCGGAGCCGACCTGCGCGCCCAAGGACAGCACCTGCATGCTTTGCAGCACGCTCGAATTGGCGCTCGTCAGCGACGACAGGCTTTGCAGCGCCTCGGTCTGGGACAGCTGGGTCAGCTGCTGGACGAACTGCGACGGATCGGTCGGCGACAGCGGATCCTGGTTCTGGATCTGCGCCACCAGCAATTTGGTGAACATTTCCGAAGAGGCGCTGCCGGCGTTGCCAGTGACACTGGTGCCGCTGGTGGCGGCGCTTGGCGCGCCGTTATTGAGGAGACTGACTGCCATGGCTTAACCTTCAGCGAGTTTGAGGAGGGATTGCTGCATGCCGCGGATGCGGCCCAGGACTTCGACATTGGTTTCGAAGGCGCGCGAGGCCGACATCATGTCGGTCATCTCG
>DASVTJ010000749.1:0-3256 GCA_036387635.1 Duganella sp. | reverse complement strand
CAGCTGTTTCGGATGTTTGGGGTCGGGCAGCGGCGGGTCGTTGATCAGCATGACCAGCGTCTTGCCCTTCAGATCGGCGCCCTTGTAGTCGTCCCACTGGAATTCCGGCGCCTGCACGCCGTAGCCGACAAACACCAGCTCGGAGTCGGCCAGCTCGATCTTGCGCTCGGCGCGCGCCGACCAGGCCACGTAATCGTCGCCGAACACCAGCGGCGTGTTCTGGCCGTCGCTTCCCTGCTGGCTATAGCTGACCGTCGGATGGCTGGAGATGCCCACCGTCGGCACGTGCTGCACATAGGTGCCGTCGGGATTGCCCGGCAGCAGGCCGAGTTTTCTGAATTGCTGCTGCAGATAATCGACGGTGAGCAGCTCGCCGCGCGTGCCTGGCGCGCGCCCCTCGAACTCGTCGGACGCGAGCACGGTGACATGCTCGAGCCAGCTGGCGCCGTCGATCTGCCGCTGCGCGGCCCGGGCCATCTGCGCCATCTGTGCCGGCGGCGCGGCCCTGGCGCCCCGGGGCGCGGGCGAGCCGTTCGGCGTGGCCGCTTGGCTGGTGCAGGAGCAAAACGCCAGCAGTGCCGTCGACAGGAGCAGTTTCATGACAATGACTTTTGTTAAAGGACGATGTCCTCATTCTGACACATTTTGTTGCTCAATGACACTAATTAACCAGTCGACAAAGACCCGCACCCGTCACAACAGGTGGCGGTTGTGCGAATAGACGATAATAATTGGCATCGGCGCCGGCCGGCATGCGGGCAATACCTGTCTTTGTTGTCGCAATCGGTAATAGCATAATGACTCTTCCGCTTATTTCGCAAGGAGCAACCATGCAAACACGCAAACTTGGCCGCACCGGCCCGCAAGTGTCGCAACTGGGACTGGGCCTGATGGGCATGTCCGACCTGTACGGCCCGGCCGACCGCGCCGAGAGCCTCGCCACGATCCACGCGGCGCTCGACGCCGGCGTCAACCTGCTCGACACCGGCGACTTCTATGGCATGGGCCACAACGAATTGCTGCTGCGCGAGGCGCTGGCCGCCGGCGGCCGCGACCAAGTGCACATCAGCGTCAAGTTCGGCGCCCAGCGCGATCCGGCCGGTAACTGGATCGGCATCGATACGCGCCCGGCGGCGGTGAAGAACTTCGCCGCGTATTCGCTCAAGCGGCTCGGCGTCGAGCATATCGACATCTACCGCCCGGCGCGGCTGGACCCGGCGGTGCCGATCGAAGACACCGTCGGCGCCATCGCCGAGCTGGTCAAGGCGGGTTACGTGCGCCACATCGGCCTGTCCGAAGTCGGCAGCGACACCTTGCGCCGCGCCCACGCCGTGCATCCGATCAGCGATCTGCAGATTGAATACTCGATGATTTCGCGCGGCATCGAGGACGGCATCCTGCAAACCTGCCGTGCACTGGGGATCGGCGTCACCGCCTACGGCGTGCTGTCGCGCGGGCTGATCAGCGGCCACTGGAGCAAACAGCGCGCCGGCGAGGCCGACTTCCGTGGCAAAGCCAGTCCGCGCTTCCAGGGCGACAACCTGGACCACAATCTGGCGCTGGTGGAAAAGGTGCGCGCCATTGCCGAGGACCTGGGCGTGTCGGTGGCGCAGGTGGCGATCGCGTGGGTGGCGGCGCAGGGGGAAGACATCGTGCCGCTGGTCGGCGCCCGCACCCGCGCCCGGCTGACGGAGGCGCTGGGGGCGAACGCGGTGCGCCTGTCGGCGGACGATCTGGCGCGGCTGGCGCAGGCGGTGCCGGTCGGTGCGGCCGCCGGCGACCGCTATGACGCCCATTCGGCACGCGCGCTCGATAGCGAAAAGCGCTGAACGGCCTCTGCCAACAATTAGTTCGACAAGCGGGCACAATGTTAAATATCGTTGCGCCCGTTTTCAATTCCAGTCCAGTTTTATCGGGCTGCATTCTCAAATAAACAACAGCGTCGTTTTATCGGTGCCCCGATTTAACATTATTCGGTATAGTTTCCTGTAGAAAACAGGAGATCGTCATGAATAAATTGTCTTTCCAGCAGAAGCTTTGGGTTCCCTTGATCTGCAGCCTGCTCTGTATCACCGCGATTTTCCTGTATGAAACCACAGAAACCCGCACGCTGCGGGTCGATGAACGCAGCAACGACCTGCGCCACATCGCCGATGCCGGCCTGAGCATTGTGAAGCAATTCGGGGACAAGGCCGCCGCCGGCACCATGGCCAAGGAAGAAGCGCAAAAGCAAGCCATCGCGCTGATCAAGGGTCTGCGCTACGGCAAGGACGGCTACATCACCATCACCACCGGCACCGTGTCGCTGATGAATCCTTTCAAGGCTGAGAACGACGGCAAGGACATGGTCGACTTCAAGGATCCGAACGGCACCTATTTGTACCGCGACATCCGGGCCGCCGGCGCCTCGCCGCAAGGCGCCGGCTTCGTGCGCTACTGGTGGACCCGTCCCGGCAGCGCCGAGCCGGTGCCCAAGCTGAGCCGCGTGCAGCACTACGCGCCGTGGAACTGGGACCTGGTCACCGGCGTCTACATGGATGACATCGACGAGGCGTTCCGCGCCTCGCTGATGAAATCGGCCGGCGTGCTGGCCGCCGTCTGCCTGCTGCTGTGGGGCATCGTCAGCGTGGTCAACAAGAGTTTGCGCCACACCATCGGCGGCGACCCCGAATACGTCAGCAAGGTGGCGCAGCAAATCGCCGGCGGCGACCTGAGCGCCGACATCAAGACCCACGCCAGCGACACCGCCAGCATTCTGGCGGCGATGAAGTCGATGCAGGCGCGCCTGGCCGAGACCATCGGCGAGATCCGCCGCAGCGCCGACACCATCGCCACCGCCTCGGGCGAAATCGCCACGGGCAATATGGACTTGTCGGCCCGCACCGAATCGCAGGCCAGCTCGCTGGAGCAAACGGCGGCGTCGATGGAGGAATTGACCTCGACCGTGACGCAAAACGCCGACAACGCGGTGCAGGCCAACGAGCTGGTCATGTCAGCCTCGGCGGTGGCGGCAAAAGGCGGCAAGGTGGTTTCGCAGGTGGTGCAGACGATGGACACGATCAACGCCTCGGCCACGCGCATTGTCGACATCATCAGCGTCATCGACGGCATCGCTTTCCAGACCAACATCCTGGCGCTGAACGCGGCGGTGGAAGCGGCGCGCGCGGGCGAGCAGGGCCGTGGCTTCGCGGTGGTGGCGTCCGAGGTGCGCAACCTGGCGCAGCGCTCGGCCGGCGCGGCCAAGGAAATCAAGGAG
>DASVTJ010000748.1:0-3158 GCA_036387635.1 Duganella sp. | reverse complement strand
AGCTGTTGGCCTCGACGATGCGCACAAACGCCTGCATGGCTTTCAAACGGTCCATGATTGTTCATATAAAGTGAAAAGTATGAATGCATTATGCCCTGATTATCTTTGCCGCCGTTTTGCCTACACTCTGTTCATCGAAATCCACCTTGGAGCCATCATGAGCAATACCGCAGAAACCGACATCAGCCCCGGCATGACACTGCTGCTGGCCGCCGCGACGGGCCTGATCGTCGCCAACCTGTATTACGCGCAAACGCTGGTCGGGCCGATCAGCGCGGCCACCGGCCTGTCGGCGCAGGCGGCGGGGTTGATCGTCACCTTGACGCAGATCGGCTACACCATCGGCCTGCTGTTCGTCGTCCCGCTCGGCGACTTGCTGGAAAACCGCCGCCTGATCTTCAGCGGCCTGCTGTTCACATCGGCCATGCTGGTGCTGGCCGCGTTCAGCACCAGCGCCTGGATGTTCCTGGGGGCCGCGCTGGGCATTGGCCTGGGATCGGTGGCGGCGCAGATCATCGTGCCGTTCGCCGCGCACCTGTCGAAGGAGGCGACGCGCGGCCACACGGTGGGCAAAGTGGTCAGCGGCCTGCTGCTGGGGATCATGCTGGCACGTCCGGTCGCCAGCCTGGTGGCCGACGCCACCAACTGGCACGTGGTCTTCGGCGGCGCCGCGCTGGTGGTGCTGGGCGTGGCGCTGGTGCTGCGCGCCAAACTGCCGCTGCGCGCGCCGGCGTCGAACCTCACCTACGGCGCGCTGATGGCGTCACTGTGGCACCTGTTCATGCGCACGCCGCTGCTGCGCCGCCGCGCCGCTTATCATGCCGGCCTGTTTGGATCGTTCAGCTTATTCTGGACCGTCACGCCGCTGATGCTGGCCGGTCCGCAGTTCCACCTGTCGCAAACCGGCATCGCCATTTTCGCGCTGGTCGGCATGGCCGGCGCCGTAGCCTCGCCGATCGCCGGACGCCTGGCCGATTCGGGCCATACGTTGATGGCGACGGCCGCCGCGCTGGCGTTGGGCGTGATCGGCTTCGCGCTGCCGATGATCGCGCCGGAGTCGCGCAATGTCAGTCTGGCGATCCTGGTGGTAGCGTCGATTGTGCTCGACATGGGCGTCGCGGCCAACCTGGTGCTCGGCCAGCGTGCCATTTTCACACTGGGCGCGGAGGTGCGCAGCCGGTTGAATGGCGTGTATTTCGCGCTGTTCTTCGCCGGCGGCGCGCTCGGTTCGGCGCTGGGCGGCTGGATGTTCGCCACCCATGGCTGGCACGCCGCCCTGTTGACCGGCATGGCCTTCCCCGCCCTGGCACTGGCTTACTGGCTGACCGAGTACGCCGGTCGCGCGGCCGCGCAGCGCACGCCGGCATAAATAAGGGCGGTGGAAGCGCGTGACGGATTAGCCGGAACGGCGTAATCCGCCAACGCGTCAGGAACCGAAATGGTAATTCAGCTCCACCCAGCCCTGGCGTCCGACCGGGCTGTAATTCCCGACCGGATAATACGGCCAACCGGCGCTGGTATCGCTCTTGACCTTGTTGAACAGGTTATTCACCGCCACCGAAATGGTGGTGCGTGGATTCAGGCGATACACCACGCTGGCGTTGACCAGCGTCGTCGGCGTCAGATACGCCTCCCCGGCGGCGTTGGGCACTTTGCCGTAGCGCTGCAAGAACAAGGTGTTCGACCAGTCGGCCACATTCCACGTCACGCTGGCATTGAGCTTGTCGCGCCAATCGGGATTGGTCAGGTCGTCCAGATCGTCGTTCAACGGATCGCCGACGAACTGGCGCGACTTCTTCTCCAGGGTCTTCGAATAATTCAGCTTCGAGATGAACAGGCCCCAGCCGGTGGTGCGCAGCACGTGCTTGACGCTGACGTCGATGCCGTTCACGCTGGTGGACGCGGCGTTGATTGGATTGACCGTGATCTGGCGAATCTCGCCCGGTTTGTTGAGCGCCGTCAGCGGATTGCGCTCGATGCGGGCGATGGTGTCGGCGCAGGTCGGCGAGGTCAGGTCGCCGGCCAAGCGGCAATCCGACTCGTCGCGCAGCAGTTTGTCGGCGCTCAGATTGGTCACCAGATCGTCGATCTTGATGTTCCAGTAGTCGAGCGAGACATCGAAGTCGGCGCTCGGCGACCACACCAGGCCGAGGCCCGTCGAACGGCCCCGCTCCGAGCCCAAGTCCTTGCTGCCGTTCTGCACATAGTCCGCTCCCGGCGAGACGTTGGCGAATTCGCAGCCGGCCACCGGCTGGCCGGCCTTCGCGCAGCGATAGTAGTCGGTGGTCGACGAATAGTAGCCGGTGCCGCGCGCCTTGAAGATGTAGTTCATGTCCGGCGCGCGGAAGCTGGTGGCGTAGTTACCGCGCACCAGCACCTGTTTGACGGGGCGCCATTCCAGGCCGCCGTTATACGTCGCCTTGCCGTCGTCGCGGCCGGCGAAGCTGTAATGGTCGTAGCGTCCGGCCAGGGTGGCCGACAACTGCTGCAACAGCGGCACGCTGGCCTCCACGCCCAGCGCGTAGCGCTTGCGGGTGCCGGCGGTGACGTCGGCCGGCGGCATGACGTTGAAGTAGCCCTGGTTGATGCGCTCATCCGGCCGGTTCGAGAAGCCCTGCTTGCCCACCTCGGCCACCGTCGCTACCCGCACCGGGCCGGCCGGCAGCGCGAATGCCTCGCCGTTGGTGGACAAGCTGAGGGTATTGGTCCACGATTTGTCGTCGCTGCGGGTAAAGCCGGTGATGCCGTCGAATTCGGCCGGCGTCAAGCGGCGCGTCAGGCGCGCTTGGTCGGGCGCATAGATCGCCACGCCGTCGGCGTCGACGCCCAGTTGCGGGCCGAGGAAAAAGCTGTCGATATTGGACAGCGCGCGCGGCGCCTTGGCCTGGCTCTTGTAGAGCGACGCCGTGTAGGCGGCTTCGTACTGCCAGCTGCCGGAGAGCTGCCCCTTGGCGCCGAACGACAGCGCGCTGGCCTGGTCGTCCCAGGTGCGGTTATAGCGATCGACGCCGCCCATCTCCTCGGGCGAGATGTATTTGCTCCACGCCTCGTAGTTGCCGGTGTTCTGGTTGCGGAAAAAGCTGTCGGTGATCGAGCGCGAGGTCCACGACGGGCCGCGCGTGTTGTTCGAGCTGCGGTTCTGGCCGAACAGCGCCTCG
>DASVTJ010000747.1:0-3392 GCA_036387635.1 Duganella sp. | reverse complement strand
GCCGCTTCCAGCGCGGCCGGCTCGCCGCACCACCACGTGGCGACCGACGGCATCTTCAGCGGCTCGCCCAGCAATCGCTCGCTGAGCGCCGGCAGGAAGCCGAGCAAGGCGCCCGATTCGAGCAGGTTCGAGCCCAGGCTATTGGCGACCAGCACGTTGCCCCGGCGCGCCGCCTCGGTCAGGCCGGGCACGCCGAGCGCGGAGTCGGAGCGCAGTTCCAACGGGTCGCAGAAGTCGTCGTCGACGCGGCGCATGATGACATGCACGCGGTGAAGCCCCGACAAGGTTTTCATGAACACGATCCCGCTGCGCACCGTCAGGTCGCCCGCCTCCACCAGCGGCAGGCCGAGATGGCGCGCCAAGTAGGCTTGTTCGTAATAGGTTTCGTTATAAGGGCCGGGCGTGAGCAGCACGATCAACGGCGCCTCGCCGGCGCGCAGCGGATGGCTGTCGCCGTTGGCCGCGCACAGGCGGCCCCAGTGCGCCAGGCTGTCGCGCATGGTGACGAAGAAGCCTTCCAGCGGGCGCACCTTCATGTCGCGCAGCAGCGCCGGGAAGCTGCGTCCGATGATGGCGCGGTTTTCCAGCGCGTAGCCGGCGCCGGACGGCGACTGCGTGCGGTCGGCGGTGACCCACCATTGACCGTTGGGCGCGCGCGCCAGGTCGACCGCGTAGAAATGCAGAGCGATGTCGTCCTGGTGCCGCATGCCGTGGGCGGCGCGCAGGAAACCGGCGTGCCCGTGGATCAGCGCCGGCGGCAGCAGCCCTTCCTTGAGCGTCGTCTGGGGACCGTAGACGTCGCCCAGCACGCGGTTCAACAAGGTGGCGCGCTGGATCACGGCCGCTTCGATGCCGTCCCATTCCTGGCGTGGCAGCACCAGCGGCAGCAGGTTCAAATCCCACGGACGCTGGGTGCCCTCGGTGTCGCCGTAGACGGTGTAGGTGACGCCGTTCTGGCGCACCTCGCGCTGCACCGTTTCGAGGCGCCGGCGCATCAATTCGGGCGTTTCGGCGCGCAGGCCGTCCAACATGGCGCGCCAATGCGGACGCGGCTCGTGGGAGGCGTCCAGCATTTCGTCGAAACTATCCGCTGCGGCCAGATATTTGGAGAGCAGTTGGTTGAGCATTGCCGTCGATCGTTTATTAACGTTTCTTATTCACTTCGTATTCAATCGGGCTGCCAGCGCAGATCGAGCGTCATCGGCATGCTCGGATTGAGCGCTTCTTTATACACGTACATCTGCCCCGGCGTGTGGCCGTGCGCCCAGAAACGGGCGAAGCGGCGCGCCTCGGCGGCGTTGGCGTTGATCGGCGAACTGTCCTCGCTGCGGCCGCCCGGGTGCACGACATGATAAGTGCAACCGCCGATGGAGCGGCCGTTCCAGGTGTCGACCAGGTCGAACACCAGTGGCGCCTGCACGCCGATGCTCGGATGCAGCGCCGACCACGGGCTCCACGCGCGGAAGCGCACGCCGGCCACGTATTCGCCCGGCACGCCGGTCGGATGCAGCGGCAACATGCGGCCATTGCAGGCCACCACGTGGCGGCCATCGGTCAGGCCGCGCACCAGCAGCTGCATGCGCTCGACCGACGAATCGACGTAGCGCGCGGTGCCGCCGCCGGTCATTTCCTCGCCCAGCACATTCCACGGCTCGATAGCCTGGCGCAGCTCCATCTCCACGCCCTCGTACACCACGGTGCCGAAGCGCGGGAAGCGGAATTCGATGAACGGATCGAACCAGTGGTCCTCGAACGCGTAGCCGGCCGCGCGCAAGTCGCGCGCGACGTCGCGGATATCCTGCGCCACGAAGTGCGGCAGCATCCAGCGGTCGTGCAGCGACGTGCCCCAGTGGACCAGCTTGGCCTGGTAGGGCTGCTTCCAGAAGCGCGCCACCAGGGCCCGCAGCAATAGCATCTGCAACAGGCTCATACGCTCGTGCGGCGGCATCTCGAAGGCGCGGAACTCCACCAGGCCCAGACGGCCGGTCGGGCCGTCCGGCGAATACAGTTTGTCGATCGAGAATTCCGAGCGGTGCGTGTTGCCGGTCAAATCGACCAGCAGGTTGCGCAACAGGCGGTCGACCATCCACGGCTTGTCGCCCTCGTGCATGGTCGGCAGCACCTTGTCCATTTGCTGGAAGGCGATCGCCAGCTCGTACAGGTTGTCGTCGCGCGCCTCGTCCACGCGCGGCGCCTGGCTGGTCGGACCGATAAAGGTGCCCGAGAACAGATACGACAGCGCCGGATGGTTTTGCCAGTACGTGATCAGGCTTTTCAGCAGGTCCGGACGGCGCAGCATCGGGCTGTCGGCGACAGTGGCGCCGCCGAGGGTGGCGTGGTTGCCGCCGCCGGTGCCGGTGTGGCGGCCGTCGTTCATGAATTTTTCGGTGCCCAGGCGGGTCTTGCGCGCCTCCTCGTACAAGGTGGTCATGTTGTGCACCAGCTCATTCCAGCTCGACGCCGGCTGCACGTTGACCTCGATCACGCCCGGGTCGGGGGTCACGCTGAGCAGCTTGACGCGCGGGTCGCGCGGCGGCTGGTAGCCCTCGAGCCACAGCTTCATGTTCAGATGGGCCGCGGTGGTTTCGATCGCGGTCACCAGCGCCAGATAGTCCTCGATGCGTTTGAGCGGCGGCATGAACACATGCAGGCGCCCGTTGCGCACCTCGACGCACAGCGCCGTGTGAATCACTTCGCGCGGCGCCGGCGCCGGATCGACCTTTTTGGCGGCCGATTTGCGCTGGGCCAGATCGGCCTCCGCATGCGACAGCACGCCCTCGCCTTTCGGCGGCGCGGCCAGCGGACCGCGCGCTTCGAAGGTGTCGCGGTCGAAGTTTGGCTCTTCCTCGTCGGGATGGACCCATGGCAGCGCGTTCAGCGGCAGGCGCAGGCCGAGCGGCGATTCGCCCTCGATCAGGTACAGGTGCTCGCGCTTGATCGGCCAGGCCGACGTGCGCCACGTGGTCGGCAAAGCGATCGACACGCGCGCCTTGGCTTCCGGCGCCAGCTCCTCGGGTTTTAGCGGCAGCACGTAGCCGGCCACCTCGCCCAGGCCGTTTTCCAGCAGGCGCGCCAAACGACGACGTTCCTCCGGCGCCTTCAGGTCGGCCTTCAGCGGATCGAGGTTGGCCGGCAGGCCTTCTTCGCGGCGCGCCTGCACCAGCACGTCCTCGTAGGCGGGAATCGGGCTGTCGGCAGGCAGGCCGAGGGTGCTGACCAGCGCCGCCGTGAAGCGTTTGGCGTGGTCGGCGTCGTAGCCGTCGTTCTTTTTCTCGTCGGAGAACAGGTCCGGATTGCGCCAGATCGGCTGGCCGTCGGTGCGCCAGAAGATGTTCAGCGCCCAGCGCGGCAGCGGCTCGCCCGGATACCACTTGCCCTGGCCGTAGTGCAGC
>DASVTJ010000746.1:0-7545 GCA_036387635.1 Duganella sp. | reverse complement strand
GCGCCGATATGCTGAACGGCCACCAAAGCTGCCATGGCGGCTTTATCTTTACGCTGGCCGATAGCGCCTTCGCCTTTGCCTGCAACAGCTACAACCAGACCACCGTCGGCGCGGCCTGCACCATCGACTATCTGGCGCCGGCGCGGCTGCACGACATCCTCACCGCTGAAGCGGTCGAGCAGGCGCTGACCGGCAAAAGCGGCATCTACGACGTCAAGGTGCGCAACCAGGACGGCCGCACGGTGGCGCTGTTTCGCGGCAAATCGCTGCGCGTGGGCGGCGACGTCGTCGCGCAACCAGAATAAGCAGAGGAGAGACCGATGGTCCAACGCATCCCCGCGCCGTCCGACCTGGAGCCGATCGAACGCGCCAGCAAGGACGAGCTGCAAGCGCTGCAACTGCAACGCATGCAATGGTCGCTCAAGCACGCCTACGACAACGTGCCGCATTACCGCGCCGCGTTCGACGCCGCCGGCGTGCACCCGGACGAGCTGCGCACGCTGGCCGATCTTGCCAAATTTCCATTCACCGGCAAGAAGGAACTGCGCGACAACTACCCGTTCGGCATGTTCGCCGTGCCGCGCGAGCAGGTCGTGCGTGTGCACGCCTCCAGCGGCACCACCGGCAAGCCGACGGTGGTCGGCTACACCCAGAACGACATCGACACCTGGGCCAACGTGGTCGCCCGCTCGATCCGCGCCGCCGGCGGCCGTCGCGGCGACATGGTGCACATCTCCTACGGATACGGCCTGTTTACCGGCGGCCTTGGCGCGCACTACGGCGCGGAGCGCCTCGGCTGCACCGTCATCCCGATGTCCGGTGGCCAGACCGAAAAGCAGGTGCAGCTGATCGAGGACTTCAAGCCGTCGATCATCATGGTCACCCCGTCGTACATGTTGAACATCATCGAGGAATACCAGCGCCAGGGGCGCGACCCGGTGGCCAGCTCGCTGAAGATCGGCATTTTCGGCGCCGAGCCGTGGACCGACGCCATGCGCACCGAGATCGAACAGCGCGCCGGCATCGACGCGGTGGACATCTACGGCCTGTCGGAAGTGATGGGACCCGGCGTCGCCAGCGAGTGCATCGAAAGCAAAGACGGCCCTGTGATCTGGGAAGACCACTTCTACCCGGAGATCATCGATCCCGAGACCGGCGAAGTGCTGCCGGACGGCGAAGAGGGCGAACTGGTATTTACGTCGCTGAGCAAGGAGGCGCTGCCCATCATCCGCTACCGCACGCGCGACCTTACGCGGCTGCTGCCGGCCACCTCGCGCTCGATGCGCCGCATCGGCAAGATCACCGGCCGCTCGGACGACATGCTCATCATCCGTGGCGTGAACGTGTTCCCGTCGCAGATCGAGGAATTGATCCTCACGATGCCGAAACTGGCGCCGCAATACCAGCTGGTCGTGTCGCGCGACGGCCACCTCGACAAGCTCGATGTGCTGGCCGAACTGCGCGCCGGGACGGGCGAAGTGGGCGGAGTGGGCGATAGCCCGGCCGGCGAAGTCGAGGCGCTGGCGCGCGAGCTGGAACAGCGTATCAAGACCAACGTCGGCGTCAGCACCCGGGTGCGGCTGATGGCCGCCAACGGTATCGAACGCACGCTGACCGGCAAGGCGCGCCGGGTGGTCGATCAGCGCCCAAAACATTAAAGGAGATATTGTGAACGATGCTTTCATTTGTGACGCCATCCGTACCCCATTCGGCCGCTATGGCGGCGCCCTGGCCGGCGTGCGCGCCGACGACCTGGCCGCGCTGCCGATCGCCGCGCTGATGGCGCGCAATCCCGGCGTCGACTGGTCCAAGGTCGATGACGTCTACTACGGCTGCGCCAACCAGGCCGGCGAAGACAATCGCAACGTCGGCCGCATGGCCGCGCTGCTGGCCGGCCTGCCGGCGGACGTGCCGGCCAACACCATCAACCGCCTGTGCGGATCGAGCCTGGACGCCGTCGGCATCGGCGCACGCGCCATCAAGGCCGGCGAAGCGCACTTGATCATCGCAGGCGGGGTCGAAAGCATGACGCGCGCGCCGTTCGTCATGGGCAAAGCCGACAGCGCCTTTTCGCGCGCCGCCAAGATCGAGGACACCACCATCGGCTGGCGCTTCGTCAATCCGCTGATGAAGGCCAGGTACGGCATCGACAGCATGCCGGAGACGGCGGAAAACGTCGCGCGGGAATTCGGCATCAGCCGCGCCGACCAGGACGCGTTCGCGCTGCGTAGCCAGCAGCGCTGGGCCGCCGCCCACGCGGCCGGCCTGATCGCGAACGAGATCGTGCCGGTGTCGCTGGCGGGCGAACCGAAAATCTTCGACACCGACGAGCATCCGCGTCCCGACACCAGCCTCGAGATGCTGGCCAAGCTGAAGCCCATCGTCAGTCCCGACGGCAGCGTCACGGCCGGCAACGCGTCGGGCGTCAACGACGGCGCGTGCGCCATCTTGCTGGCGTCGGCCGCCGCCGCCGAACAATATGGCTTGAAGAAGCGCGCCCGCGTGCTGGGCATGGCCACCGCCGGCCTGGCGCCGCGCATCATGGGCTTCGGACCGTCGCCGGCGTCGAAGAAGGTGCTGGCGCAGGTCGGCCTGACGATCTCGCAGATGGATGTCATCGAATTGAACGAAGCCTTCGCCGCCCAAGGACTCGCCGTCACGCGCGACCTCGGTCTGGCCGACGACGCGCCGCACGTCAACCCGAACGGCGGCGCCATCGCCATCGGCCACCCGCTGGGCGCGTCCGGCGCGCGCCTGGTGCTGGCGGCGCTCAACCAGCTCGAACGCACCGGCGGCCGTTATGCGCTGTGCACGATGTGCATCGGCGTCGGCCAGGGCATCGCGCTGGTCATCGAACGGGTGTAAGGAGCCTAGGGAGCTAAGGAACGCATATGGTCAAGGTCTACGAAATCAACGGCGTCACCCCGGTGGTACACCCCAGCGCCTACGTGCATCCGAGTGCGGTGCTGATCGGCGACGTCATCGTCGGCCCGCGCTGCTACGTCGGCCCGCTGGCCGCGCTGCGCGGCGACTTCGGACGGCTGATCCTCGAGGAGGGCGCCAACCTGCAGGACACTTGCGTCATGCACGGCTTTCCCGGCGCCGACACGGTGATCGAGCAGGATGGGCATATCGGCCACGGCGCGGTGCTGCACGGTTGCCGCATCGGGCGCAACGCGCTGGTCGGCATGAACAGCGTCGTCATGGACAACGCCGTCATCGGCGCCGACAGCATCGTCGCCGCCATGACGTTTGTCCGCGCCGGCATGGAGGTGCCCGCGCGCAGCCTGGTGGTCGGCACGCCGGCCAAGGTGGTGCGCGAGCTGCGCGACGACGAGATCCAGTGGAAGACCGCCGGCACCGGACAATACCAGGAGCTGGCCGTGCGCTCGATGCAGACCATGCGCGAGGTCGAGGCGCTGACCGAAGTGGAAGCGGACCGCTGCCGCATCGAATGGGAAAGCTCGCTGCCGCTGCACCTGCACAAGAACGCCTCAGCATAAAATCACGGAGAACACCATGGCACAAATTTCAACGCAGGTATCGACACTTCAGAGCCTGATTGGCGGCCGCTGGATCGGCCGCGAAGCCGCTACGCCGCTGCACAGCGCCTTGAACAATTCGCTGATCTACCACACCCACGCCGAGCGCATCGACTTCGACGAAGCGGTCGTCTACGCCCGCAAGACCGGCGTGCCGGCGCTGATGCGGCTCGACTTCCAGCAGCGGGCCGCCCGCCTGAAGGCGTTGGCGCTATACCTGATCGAGCGTAAAGAGGAGTTGTACGCGATCTCGCACCAGACCGGCGCCACCCGCGCCGACAGCTGGGTCGACATCGAAGGCGGCACCGGCACCTTGTTCGCCTACGCCAGCATGGGCGGGCGCGAACTGCCGTCGTCGAACGTGCTGCACGAAGGCCCGGCCATGGCGCTCGGTAAAAACGGCGGCTTCTCCGGCACCCACATCCTGGTGCCGCGCGGCGGCCTGGCGGTGCACATCAACGCCTTCAACTTCCCGATCTGGGGGCTGCTCGAAAAATTCGCGCCCAGCTTCCTGGCGGCGATGCCGTGCATCGGCAAGCCGGCCACCGCCACCAGCTACCTAACCGAGGCGGTGGTGCGCATGATGCACGAATCCGGCCTGCTGCCCGAAGGCGCGCTGCAACTGGTGATCGGCAGCACCGGCGACCTGCTCGACCGCTTGGGCGGCGCCGACGTCGTCACCTTCACAGGGTCCGCAGACACCGCCGCCAAGCTGCGCGTCAACCGCAACCTGATCGCCAACTCGGTGCCGTTCACCGCCGAAGCGGACTCGCTCAACTGCGCCATCCTGGCGCCGGACGTCACGCCCGACGACGCCGAATTCGACCTGTTCGTCAAGGAGGTTGCGCGCGAGATGACCGGCAAGGCCGGCCAGAAATGCACCGCCATCCGCCGCGTCATCGTGCCGGAGCAGATGGTGGACGCCGTCGCCACGCGCTTGCGCGAACGGCTGGCCAAGATCAGCGTCGGCGATCCGTCGGTCGAGGGCGTGCGCATGGGCGCCCTGGCTTCACGCGAACAGCAGCGCGACGTCACGGAGCGGCTGGCGATGCTCGCGCACGGCAATGAAGTGCTGTTCGGCGAACGCGATGGCTTCAAGCCGGTCGGCGACGGCGTCGCCGACGGCGCCTTCTTCGCGCCGACGTTGCTGCTGTGCCGCGACGGCATGCGCAACGACGCCGTGCACGACATCGAAGCTTTCGGCCCGGTCAGCACCATCATCACCTACAACGGCATTGACGAGGCGCTGGCGCTAGCCGCGCGCGGCAAGGGCAGCCTGGTGTCGACCTTGGTGACCAGGGAGCCGGCCATCGCCGCCTACGCGGTGCCGGTGGCCGCCGCCTCGCACGGGCGCGTGCTGATACTGGAGCGCGAAGCGTCGGTCGACTCGACCGGCCACGGCTCGCCGCTGCCGCAGCTCAAACACGGCGGTCCGGGACGCGCCGGCGGCGGCGAGGAGTTGGGCGGCATCCGCGCGGTGCGCCACTTCCTGCAGCGCGCCGCCATCCAGGGCTCGCCCACGATGCTGGCCGCCGTCACTGGCGAATACGTGCGCGGCGCGCGGGTGCAGGAAAGCGAAGTGCATCCATTCCGCCGGCACTTCGAGGATTTGAAGATCGGCGACTCGCTGCTGACGCACCGCCGCACGGTCAGCGAGGCGGACATCGTCAACTTCGGCGGCGTCTCGGGCGACTACTTCTATATGCACTTCGACGAGATCGCGGCCAGGGACACGCAGTTCGGCAAGCGCATCGCGCACGGCTACTTCGTGCTGTCGGCCGCCGCCGGCTTGTTCGTCTCGCCGGCGCCGGGGCCCGTGCTGGCCAACTATGGACTCGACAACCTGCGCTTCATCACGCCGGTCGCCATCGGCGACACGATCCGCGCGCGGCTGACCTGCAAACGCAAGGTGGACCGCAACCGCACCGACGACAAGGGCGTGGGCCAGGGCGTGGTCGCGTGGGACGTCCAGGTCACCAACCAGAACGACGAGCTGGTGGCCAACTACGACATACTTACGCTGGTGATGAAGCGCGCCTGAGTTGCGCCAGCGCCCGTCCCGCCGGCGGGCGCTTTCTTTTTTAATCGTCGGCGGTCACAATAGCGGTTTATTTCGACGCGGGCGGCAGGCATGGCGAGCATCATCACCAAACACAACATCGTTCTCAATCCGATGGAAAACCCGCGCAGCTGGCTGACTTTGGCGCTGGCGTTACTGTGCCTGTTCATCGTCACGCAGCTGCCGCGTGGCTGGGACCTTGTCGGCGCCGGACGTCTGCTGCTGCTAGGTTTTGCCGGCTACATCGGCTCGGCCGCGATCGAGCACCTGCCGGTGCGCGGCACCGTGGCGGCCGAAGACAGCGCCGCCTTCCTCGGCCGGATCGCGCAGTTCGGCTACCTGCCGGCCGAGGAAACGGCGCAAGGCCGCACCTTCTTGCGCAAGAGCGCCTCGCCGCTGCGCGCGATGTTCGGCCCGATCATCGTCGGCCGCCCGGTCGGCGCCGAATTCCCGGTCACCGTCCCGCTGCGCTTCTACCGCGCCCTCAAAAGACTCCCCGCCTAACTCCCGGTTTCAATTAATTTCAGGGTTGATGGCTGCCTGGAGGCGGTTCATGGCGTCGTCGATGACTTCCGGCGACGTGCTTTCGATGAATTGCGCTTTGCGCGCTGTATAGTCAACGAAACGAGCCTGATTGATCACGGCCACACCCTGCGTCTTGGTGCCGGAACCCATCAGCGAAGTTGCCCAACCTCGAACCCGATCAAAGTTCGCGCCCTGCGTGATGGGCGCGACGAGTGCGCGGCCCTGTTTATTTGATTCGGAGTTGGACAGGACAAGCGCGGGACGCATTCCTTGCATCTCCGTTCCCAACGTCGGGTCCATGGACAACATGTAGATGTCGCCCTGGCGAGGACTACGGCGCCTCATCGTTCGGTGCCTGCTGCCGGCATGTTCTCCCAAGCCTGTAGATCGTCGGGCATTGGCGCGTCGGGATCGCATTGTGCATTCAGTTCGGCGGCCGTGAAACGGGTTCGTGTCGCTTTGATGAGCAGTCCCTCCGGGGTCGCCTGTAGCGTCACCGTCTGTCCAACGGCAAACCCCATCTGACGCAAAATCGACGGTGGCAAGGCGACGCCGATGGCGTTTCCTTGACGTTGTATGGTCGCTTCGGCTTCCATGAATCCTCCGAGGTGAGTAATTCGGCGTTATACATGGTAGGTCCCGCCGCAGTTCCCGTCAAACCCCATCTTAATATGCTTGTGCGCCATCAAAGTCGTCGGCACAGGTCATCCACAACTAGCTGAGGACGACCTTGCGGAAAACTTCGTACGCCAGCAGTGCGAAGAACAGGTAGGCGCACCACAGCACCAGGTAGCCCGGCAGCGCCGCGATGTGGATCACCTTGTCCAGTATCGTGTGGAGGGAAGCGGCGCCGAATGCGGCCGCCAGCACCCAGTTCTTCTGCTTCGTGAACAGACCGACGCACGTTACCGAGGCGGCCAGGCTGATGATCGTGGCGATCTGCATCTCGATCCTCATCGCGCCAGTCCGAACGGATCGTCGATGCTGTGCGCCGGTTCGGTGAACCACTTCGGACCGGTCTCGGTCATGTAGAAGTGGTCCTCGTGGCGCACGCCGAATTCGCCGGGGATGCAGATCATCGGCTCGTTCGAGAAGCACATGCCGACATCGAGCGGCGTCTTGTTGCCGCCCACCAGATACGGCCACTCGTGGATATCGAGGCCGATGCCGTGGCCGGTGCGGTGCGGCAGCCCTGGCAGCTTGTAGCCGGGACCAAAACCGTCGGCTTCCAGCGACCGGCGCGCGGCCTGGTCGACCTGCTCGCACGGCACGCCCAGCCGCGCGGCCTCGAAGGCGGCCAGCTGCGCCGCCTTTTCGCTGTTCCACACCGAGCGCTGACGCTCGCTGATCTCGCCGTACACATAGGTGCGGGTGATGTCGGAGATGTAGTTGTGCAGCTTGCAGCCGGTGTCGATCAGC
>DASVTJ010000745.1:0-8779 GCA_036387635.1 Duganella sp. | reverse complement strand
GCGTTGGCGGCGATGCGCAAGCAGGGCATCACCTCTTTCCTCGACGCCTACACCGATCCGGAAACGATGACCGCCTTCACCGACCTGCACAAGCAGGGCAAGCTGACCGCGCGCGCGCACTTCGCGGTGCTGATCGATCTGGATAAGGATAAGGGCGCCACGCCGCAAAGCGCGGTGGCCGAGCTGCTCAAGCAGCAAATGCAGTTCGACCAGGGGCCGACCACGGTGGCGCCGTCGCTGCAGGTGCGCCACGCCAAACTGTTCATGGACGGCGTGATCTCTGCGCCCGCCTTCACCGGCGCCATGCTGGAACCATATCTGGTCAATAAAGGCACGGCCGACAAGCCGGACTGGCAACCGGGCCACAGCAACGGCCCGCCCAGCTACTTCACGCAAGAGGTGTTGAGAACGACGCTGACCGAACTGGCCAACGCCCGCATCGATCCACACATCCACGTCGACGGCGACCGCGCGGTGCGCGAGACGCTCGACGCCATCGAATACCTGCGCTCCACCCCGGCCGGCAAGGACGTGCGGCCGGCGCTGGCGCATGACGAAATGGTCGCCCCGGCCGACTACCCCCGCTTCGCCAAGCTCGATGTGACGCCGGTATTGTCGTTCCAGTGGGCCAAGCCGGCGCCGGACACCGTCGGCGCGCTGAAGGACTACATGGGTCCCGCGCGCTACGCCATCGTGCAGCCACAGGCGCTGCTGCTCGGCGCCGGCGCGCGCATCGCCTATGGCAGCGACTGGCCGGTCGATCCGCTCGACGAATGGTTCGCGCTGAAAGTCGGCGTGACCCGCACCGCCGCCCCGGACGCCGGCCAGGAATACGCCGGCCGCCTGGGCGCGCAACCGGGCATGCCGCGCGCCGCCGTGCTGCGCGCCATCACCATCAACTCGGCGTACACGCTGCGCCAGGAGGCGCTGACCGGCTCCCTGGAAGTGGGCAAGCTGGCAGACATGATCGTCCTGGATCGGAATTTCTTCACCATCCCCGACGAGGACATCGCCAACATCAAGGTGTTGCAGACGGTCGTCGGCGGCAAAATTGTGTATCAGGCCAAAGGCATGCGTTAAGATGGCGGCCCTAGCCCACAGACAGACCCGCCATGCAACTAGCCATCTCCCTGTTGATCATCGTCGCCACCGCGCTGGTGGTGTACGCGATCATCAAGACCAATCCCGCCAAGCCGATGGCGCTGCCGCCGATGCCGGCCACGCCGTATGAGCCCACGCTGCCGGCTGGCCCGGCGGCGCTGCACTGGTCCGACGAGGGCCGCTTTCTGGTCGAAGTGGTCAACGAGTCGCGCTATCAAAACACGCTGAAGCAGCTGGCCGGCGACCACGGCGACCAGCCGGCCAGGGCGACGTACCTGGCCACGCTGGTGCCCGACGACGCCAATCCGTACGAAAGCGCCGCCATCGCCGTCTTCCTCGATGGCCGCATGGCCGGCTACCTGTCGCCGAAGGCGGCGCTGGCGTTCCGCGCCAACCTGCGGCGGGAGGAAATCCCCGACCGCGTCACCACCTGCGACGCCCAGGTGCGCGGCGGCGGCGTGTGGCAGAACACGCGCCTGTCGTACGTGGTGGTGCTGGATATGGAAACGCTGGAGGCGTGATGAAGTCTCTGCGCGCGATGGCGCCGGCATTGATGCTGAGATTGGCGCTGAGATTGGCGCTGATACCGGCGCTGGCGCTGGCGGGCGGCGCGGCTAAAGCCGAAGCTGCGGAGCATGCCGAAGCCGCCGGCGGCCCGACCTTGATCGTGCATTACAGCGAGCGCGCGTCGGTGCACTACACCGACGCGCAAGGCCAGTTGGCCGGAGCCGCGGCCAAGCCGGTGACCGAGGCGCTGGCCGCCGCCGGCATCGCCTACGAAATCCGCCGCACGCCGGCCAAGCGCCAGCTGGTGCTACTCAAGGAGGACAAAGAGCCGGCCTGCATGATGAGTTGGGTCACCCTGCCGGGACGCGACAGCAAGGGGAAATTCTCGGACGTGATCTATCGCGGCGAACAAGAACGCCGCCTGTGGTGCGGCAAGACGGTGCCGGATGATCTGCTCAAGCGCTTCAACGCGGCGCTGGCCCGGCAACCCAAGTAAGCTACTTCTTGGTGAAGACCAGATCCCACACGCCGTGGCCCAGTTTCAGGCCACGGTTTTCAAACTTGGTCAGCGGGCGATAGGCCGGCTGCGGCGCGTAGCCGTCGGCCGTGTTTTGCAGGCCCTCGTCGGCGCCCAGCACTTCCAGCATCTGCACCGCGTAGTCTTCCCAATCGGTGGCGCAGTGCAGGTAGCCGCCCACCGCCAGCTTTTGCACGAGCAGCTTGACGAACGGCGCCTGGATCAGGCGGCGCTTGTTGTGGCGCGCCTTGTGCCACGGGTCCGGGAAGAAGATATGCACGCCGTGCAGCGAGCCATCCGGGATCATCTGGTTCAGCACCTCGACCGCGTCGTGCTGGATCGCCTTCAGATTGGTCAGGCCCTGCTCGTCGATCATCTTGAGCAGGCTGCCCACGCCGGGCGTGTGCACTTCGACGCCGATGAAATCCTTCTCCGGCATCGCGGCGGCGATGTGCGCGGTGGTGCCGCCCATGCCGAAGCCGATTTCCAGCACCACCGGCGCCTTGCGGCCGAAGGCCTGCTCGTAATCGAGCGGCGCCTTGGTGTAGCCGATCATGAACTTCGGCCCCTGCTCTTCCAGCGCGCGCGCCTGCGCGGTCGACAACCGGCCGGCGCGGGTGACGAAGCTGCGGATGCGGTGTTCGGTCGGGTCGTAGAGCATCGGCCGCGCTGGGCCGTCTTTAGGGGTTTCGGAAGACATGATGGAAATAGCCGCTAAATCAGCTGATAAATAATGAGGCAGCATTATATCAGTGGCGGCGGCAACGCCCCGAGACCGCCGCCGACTTCCGCCAACGCCGCCCGCCAACCGTTGTCACGATGATCAGCAATCGATTGACACTCACAGGGACTTGAGGTCTAATCCTATCAAGAGGCGTGAAATCGTTTTCAAACGTCAAAATGTCCTCCCCGCCCCCTGTTAATCCTGCTAAAACGACAACATGACCGATTTCACCCAATTTCCGCCTTCGTTCACCTGGGGCATCGCCACCAGCGCCTTCCAGATTGAAGGCGGCGCCACCGCCGACGGCAAAGGCCCGTCGATCTGGGACACCTTCAGCCACACCCCCGGCAAGATCATCGACGGCACCAACGGCGACGTCGCCTGCGACCACTACAACCGCTACCCGGAAGACGTGGCCATCATGGCCAGCCTGGGCGTGGACGCCTACCGCTTCTCGATGGCCTGGGCGCGCGTGCAGCCGACCGGCAAAGGCGCATGGAACGAAGCCGGCTTCGCCTTCTACGACCGTCTGCTGTCGGAACTGGAAAGCAAGGGCATCGACGCCCACCTGACCTTGTACCACTGGGACCTGCCGCAAGGGCTGGAAGACGACGGCGGCTGGCTCAATCGCGAAACCGCCTACCGCTTCGCCGAGTACGCGGCCGAAGTCGCGCGCCGCTTCGGCAACCGACTCAAGACCATCGCCACCCACAACGAGCCATGGTGCACGGCCAATCTCGGCTACGGCAACTCGCAGTTCGCGCCCGGCGTGACCGACCTGAAAAAATCGGTGCAGGTGTCGCACCACCTGCTGCTGTCGCACGGACTGGCGATGCAGGCGATGCGCGCCGTCGGCAGTTCGGCCAAGCTGGGCATCGTGCTCAATCAGTGGACCGCCGATCCGGCCACCGACAGCGCGGCCGACATCGCGATGGCCGAATTTGAATACGCCCGCTCGGTGCAGTGGTTCATGGACCCTATCTTCAAGGGCAAATACCCGGCGCTGGCGCTGGAGGTCTACGGCGACAACGGTCCCGAGATCCACGAGAACGACTTCAAGGACATCCAGCACAAGATCGACTTCCTGGGCGTGAACTACTACTTCCGTTCCTACTGCAGCGCCGAAGTGCCGCCGCGCCAGCCGGAAGCGAAACTGGGCAAGACCGACATGGGCTGGGAGATCTACCCGGACGGCCTGACCGAGCTGCTGCTCAAGCTCAAAGGCGAGTACGAGCTGCCGCCGATCTACATCACCGAAAACGGCATGGCCAATCCGGACACGGTCGTCGACGGCGAAGTGCCGGACGAAGCGCGCATCGACTTCGTGCTGCGCCATCTGAAGGCGCTCAACGACGCCCGCCTCCAAGGCGTGGATGTGCAGGGCTACTTCCTTTGGAGCCTGCTCGATAACTTCGAATGGAACTCGGGCTACGCCAAGCGCTTCGGCATCGTCCACGTCGACTACGCGACCCAGAAGCGCACCTTGAAGCACAGCGCCCTGTGGTACCGTGATTACCTGGTCCAGCAACGCGCGCAACTGACCGCGCAAGCGGCTTGACGCCACCCGCGACAGCGCACCCGTAGCACCGCCGCGCCGGCCGCAACGCCGGCGCGGCACCATCCATTGGCCGCAGAGCCAAGTATCACACTCCACAGAGAACAACGAGGACGACACCATGCAGACCGCACCATCCGCCACGCCGCAAGAACGGCCGGCTCCCCCCGACACCGGCGATCAGCAATCGCTGTTTCGCGCGATGTTCAAGCGCGGCACGCCGATGCTGTGGGTGCCGACCGGGTACTTCTCGATGGCGCTGACGTACATGATGCTCACCAGCGTGACGTCGATCATGTTCAAGAACCTGGGCATGGAAAACGGCGAGGCCGCGCAATACGCCAGCTATCTGATCCTGGCCTACACCATCAAGCCACTGTTCGCCCCCTTCGTTGAAATGTACCGCACCAAGAAGTTCTTCGTGCTGTGCGCGCAGCTGATCGTCGGCATCGGCTTCGCCGGCGTGGCGCTGGCGATGTCGCTGCCGAACTACCTGGTCATCATGGTGTTCATGTTCGGCTTACTATCGCTGGTCGGCGCCACCCAGGACATCGCCTGCGACGGCGTCTACGTCACCTCGCTCAATTCGAAAACGCAGTCGCTGTTCTGCGGCATCCAGAGCCTGAGCTGGAACGTCGGCCCCATCGTCGCCTCGGGCGGCATGGTGTACCTGAGCGGCTGGCTGCACACCCACTACTTCCACCACCAGGCCGGCGTGTTCGGACCGGAGTGGATCGAATCGTGGCGCATCATCTTCTTCATCGCCGCCGCCATCACCCTCGTCACCGCGCTGTGGCACCTGCGCGTGATGCCGGACGGCGCCAAGGCCGACAACGCGCCCAAGTCGGTGGCCGATGCCGCCTTCATCCTGCGCGATTCGTTCGTCACCTTCTTCCAGAAGCGCGACGTCTGGCTGATGGTCGGCTTCGCGTTTGTGTTCCGCCTCAGTATCGGGCTGCTGGAAAAAATCGGCCCGTTCTTCATGGTCGATCCGGTGGCCAAGGGCGGCCTGGGCCTGTCGAACGAGATGCTCGGCCTGATCTACGGCACCTACGGCCTGATCGCCGTGCTGGTCGGCTCCCTGCTGGGCGGCATCTTCGTCGCGCGGCGCGGCCTGCCGGCCACCCTGTTCATCCTGTGCTGCGCGGTCAACATTCCAAACGTCACCTTCTTGCTGATGGGCATCTATCAGCCGGACAGCTTGTGGCTGATCAGCGCCGGCGTGGCGATTGAAAAATTCTTCTACGGTTTCGGCTCGGTCGGTTTCATGATCTACCTGATGCAGCAATTGGCGCCGGGCAAGTACACCACCACCCACTACGCCTTCGGTACCGGCCTGATGGGGCTGTGCATGATGGTCACCGGCGTCGTCAGCGGCCATTTGCAGCAGGCGATGGGATACGTACACTATTTCTGGCTCGTGATGGCGGCCACGATTCCATCTTTCCTGGTCACTTGGTTCGCGCCATTCCATAACAAGGAGTAGTTTGACCCGCTATTGTGCGTCCGAGGCGTCACACGATTGATTGAAGTCCCACGTGTTTGAGATTGCTTCGGTATGATGAGCCGCAGGTGATTAATTGAGCAATCTTGGCACAAGGACTGACGCATGGCTACGGAGACACGTCGTTTCAACGGACTCGGGAGCGAGAATCTTCCCGATCCATCGGAAACCGAAATCGATGATCTTCGTGGCGAACTCGAACAACGTATCGGGCACTTTCTCTCGGAAAGTAACGACAAGCAAGATCCCCTGACAGCCGCCATGCGCGCGGCCACGCTCAGCACGGGCAAGCGCATGCGCCCGTTGCTGCTGATGCTGGTCGCGCGTGACCTGGGTTGCTCGTCGCCGGCACTGCTGGACGCCGCCTGCGCGGTCGAAATGGTGCACGCCGCCTCGCTCATCCTCGACGACATGCCGTGCATGGACGATGCAAAGCTACGGCGCGGCAACCCCACCGTGCATATCCAGTTCGGCGAAAATGTCGCCATCCTGGCCTCGGTCGCCCTGCTGAGCCGCGCCTTCCACATTCTGGCGCAGGCGCCGCATATTTCCGCCTTGACACGCACCCGCCTGATCAGCGCGCTGGCCGAAACCATCGGCGCCCAGGGTTTGGTGCGCGGACAATTCGAGGATTTGCACGGCGGCCAGAAACGCTCGGTCGACGACATCGCCATGACCAACGAGCTCAAAACCGGCGTGCTGCTTGGCCTGTCGGTGGAAATGGCCGGCATCATCGCGCAGGCCGACGAACGCGTGCTCAAATCGCTGCGCGCCTTCGCCATGTCCGCCGGCCACGCGTTCCAGATCAAGGACGACTTGCAGGACGGCCCCGGCAACGACAGCGCCGTCACCGGCAAGGATGTCGGCAAGGACGCCGGCAAGGCCACGCTGAGCGCCACGCTGGGCCTGGAAAAAACCGAACACCGGCTCGCCGCGCATCTGCGCGAAGCGGACGGCTACCTGACCGACGCCATCGGCAGCAAGCAGCGCACGCGGCGCCTGGTCGGCAATCTGTTCCGCAAGGCCTGCCCCGTCATCGACCTGCACGCGTCGTAGCGCGCGGCGAGAGGACACATCGCATGGCGCACTTCGGCGTGGTGGCACCGGCTTTCTATAGCCATTTCAACGCCCTGTCGGCGCTGGCCGTGGAGTTGATCGAGCGCGGACACCGCGTCACCTTCCTGCACCGGCCCGACGCCGCCGCCTGGATCACCGATGCCCGCATCGGTTTCCACGCACTGGGCGCCGACCGCTATCCGGCGGGGTCGCTGGCCGCCACGCTGCGGCTGGCCGCCAATCCGGGCAGCCCGCTGGGACTGCGCAAGGTCATCGTCGACATGGCCGATACCACCGACATGCTGTGCAACGCGCTACCGGCCGCGCTGCAAGCGCTGCGCATCGACGCGCTGCTCGGCGACCAGATGGAAGCCGCCGCCGGCCTGGTGGCCGAAGCGGTCGGCATGCCGTTCATCTCGGTCGCCTGCGCGCTGCCGGTCAACCGCGAGCCCGGCGTTCCGCTGCCGGTGATGCCGTTTGAATTCGGCACCAGCGAGCGTTCGCTGCAAATGGTCGAGGGCAGCACCCGCGTCTACGACTGGCTCATGGCGCCGCACCGCAAAGTCATCGAGCTGCAGGCGCGCAGCCTGGGCATCCCGGCGCGCGGCATGCTGCATGAATGTCTGTCGCCGCTGGCGCAGATCAGCCAGACGGTGGCCGGATTCGATTTCCCGCGCCACCAGTTGCCTGCGAATTTCCATCATGTCGGCCCGCTGCGGCATGCCGCGTCACTTGCTGTATCGCCTGCCACGTCAGCCGACGCACCGTCCGGCGCAGCGTCTTCGGCGCCTTCCTCCGCGCCACCGGCTGTGCAGCGTGCCGCCGGTCCCCGCATCGAGCCCATGCCGGCCATCGCCAGCGACCGTCCCTTTATCTTCGCATCGCTCGGCACACTGCAAGGCCAGCGCTTCGCCCTGTTCAAGCGCATCGCGCACGCCTGCCGGACCTTGAACGTGCAACTGCTGGTCGCCCATTGCGGCGGTCTGAACCCGCGACAGGCGCAAGCCATCGAACGCGCCGGCGCGCCTGGCGCGACGACGGTGTGCGCCTTCGCGCCGCAGCAGGAAGTGTTGGCGCGCGCGGACGCGGTGGTCTCGCACGCCGGGCTGAACACGGCGATGGACGCGATCGCCGCGCGCACGCCGATCCTGGCTCTACCCATCGCCTTCGACCAGCCCGGCGTGGCGGCACGGATCAGCCACGCAGGCATCGGCTTGCGCGCGTCGGCGCGCTTCGCGGGCGCATCGACGCTGGGCACGCACTTGCGGCGCCTGCTCGACAAACCCGGATACGGACAACGACTGGCGGTGCTGGCCGAGGAACTGTCTCACGCCGGCGGCACGCCGCGCGCCGCCGACATCGTCGAATCGGCGCTGCACCTGAAAGCCGGCCGCGCGGTGAACGGCGCGCCAGATGACACGCCAGCGCGCCGAAACGCGGGCACCCTCGCATGACGCCCGTACCGTATGACGTGATCCTGGCCGGTGGCGGCCTTGCCAACGCGTTGATCGCCTGGCGCCTGCAAGCGACACGCCCGTCGCTGCGCATCCTGCTGCTGGAGGGAGCCGACAAGGTCGGCGGCAACCACACTTGGTCGTTCCATGAGAGCGACCTCGATCCGGCGCAACGGCAATGGCTCGCGCCGATGATTTCCGCGCGCTGGCCGGGCTACGACGTGATCTTTCCCGAACACGCCAGAACGCTCGACGGCGGCTATGCCAGCATCAGCTCCGCCGACTTCGCGCGCGTGATCGAGTCCGCGCTGGGCGCCGCGCTGCGCACCAACGCGCAGATCGAAAAACTCAGTCCGACGAC
>DASVTJ010000744.1:0-4818 GCA_036387635.1 Duganella sp. | reverse complement strand
CGCAGCAGGAAGTAGTTGGTCGCCAGCTCGCCCTGCGCCGACAGGCGCGCGGCCGCCAGGTCGGCTTCGCTGGCCTGCAAATTGGCCCTGGCGCTGTTGGTGCCGGCGCGCAGCCTGCCCCAGATATCCGGCTCCCAGCTGCCGCCGATGTTGGCGCGGTACTGGCTGGCGTTTTGCGTGTTGCCGCCGCCCCCGGAACGGGCGGCCGTGCCGTTCAAATTCACCACCGGGAACAGCGCGGCGCGCTGCTCGGCCACCAGCGCCCTGGCCTGCGCGTAGTTGGCGGCGGCGATGGCGACGTTCTGGTTCGAGACTTCGAGGCTGTCGGCCAGCTCGTTTAATAGCGGATCGCCGAACAACTGCCACCACGGGCCGCGATCGAGCGTGTCCGCCGGCGCCGCGACGGTCCATCCGGCGGCGGCTTTTTCCGCGTCGCTGGCGGTTTCCTTGAAGGCGGCCGGCGCCGGGGTCGCGGGCAGCTTGTAGGCCGGGCCGACGGCGCAACCACTGGCCAGCAGCGCCGCCCCGATGGCCAAGGCGGCATGCGTCATCGCCGGATAGCGCGAAATTCGACGTGAAGTGTTTGATGCGTGTTTGCTCATGGTGTGCTCGGCGACGGGTCGCTGTGGATTTCGCTTGAATGTTTGCTTAATTGTTCTTCGGACGGACCACGGCGGCGCAGTTTGTCCATCAGGATGTAGACCACCGGTGTTGTCAGCAGCGTCAGCATCTGGCTGGCGATCAGGCCGCCGATGATGGCGACGCCCAGCGGCCGGCGCAACTCCGAGCCTTCGCCGAAACCGATCGCCAGCGGCAGCGCGCCCAGCGCGGCGGCCAGTGTCGTCATCAGGATCGGGCGGAAGCGCAGCAGGCAGGCTTCACGCACCGCTTCGAGCGGCGTCAGGCCGCGCGAGCGCTCCGCCTCCAGCGCGAAGTCGATGATCAGGATGGCGTTCTTCTTGACGATGCCGATCAACAGGAAGATGCCGATCAGGGCGATCGTCGAGAACTCCATCTTGAACACCAGCAGCGCCAGCACCGCGCCCACGCCCGCCGACGGCAGCGTGGTCAGCACCGTGACCGGATGCACCAGGCTTTCGTACAGGATGCCCAGCACGATGTAGATCACCACGATGGCGGCCAGGATCAGCAGCGGCAGCGTCTTGTTGCTGTCCTGCGCGGTCTTGGCCGAACCGGCGAAGCTGCCGCGCACATTGTTCGGCATGCCGATTTCCGCCTCCGCCGCAGCGATCTGCGCCTCGGCGTCGGACAGGCTGGCGCCCTCGGTCAGGTTGAAGGCGATGGTGGTCGCCAGCTCGCCATCCTGGTGGTTGATCGACGTCGCCGCCGAGCTTTCGGCGAACGTGGCCAGCGTCGACAACGGCACCATGGTGGTGGCGGTCGTGCTCAATGCGGACCCGGACGACGCATCCTTGACCGCCGGCGCGGCGACGTTGGCGGCGGTGGCCGTGCCGGCGGTGCTCGAGGTGGTGGTGCTGGAACCGCCGGCGGCTGTCGTGCCGGTAGTGCCGGTCGTCGCGACGGCCGTCGGCGCTCCGCTCGGATTACTGGCCGTCGGCGCCGGCAGTCCCTTCGATGGCACGTACACGTCCTTGAGCGATTCCGGGCTGCGGCTGTAGTCGCGCGCCACCTCCATGATGACGTGGTACTGGTTCACCTCACCGTAGATGGTCGCCACCTGGCGCTGGCCGAAGCTGTTATACAAGGCGTTGTCGACATCCCTGGCCGACACGCCGAGGCGCGAGGCGCTGTCCTTGTCGATGGTGACGAAGGTTTCAACGCCGTTTTCCGCCTGGTCGCTATCGACGTCGATCAGCGACTTTTGCGCTTTCATCGCGTCAGCCAAGCGGGTCGCCCATTTTTTCAGGTCGGCCTGGTTGTCGCTTTTGAGCGTGTACTGGAAGTTGGCGTTGGCCGAGCGTCCACCCGAGCGCAAGTCCTGCACGGGACTGAGGAACAGACTGACGCCGGTGACCTTGGCCAGCTTGGGCCGCAGCCGCGCGATCACGGCGTTGCCGGCCACGGTGCGCTCGCTGGCCGGCTTCAGGTTGATGAACATGAAGCCGCCGCCGGCGCGCCGCCCGCCGGTGAAGCCCACCACGGTGGCCACATCGGGATCGTCCTTGATGATGTTGACCAACTGGCGCAGCTTGCCCTGCATCGCCTGGAACGAGATGCTCTGGTCGGCGCGGATGCCGCCGCTGACCTGCCCCGTGTCCTGCTGCGGAAAGCCGCCTTTGGGGATGGCCGCGAACAGGTAGACGTTCAAGCCGATCACGAACACGAGGCTGAGCATCACCAGCCAGACGCTCGATAGCGCCCAGTCCAGGCTATGTTCGTAACCCTTCAACACCTTGTCGAAGCCGGCCTCGAAGACGCGCGCCACGCGGCCCGGCGGCTTGGTGTGCTGGTCCGGCTTGAGCAGCCAGGCGCACATCATCGGCGTGGTGGTCAGCGAGATCACCAGCGAAATCATCACCGCGACCGACAGCGTGATGGCGAATTCCTTGAACAGCGCGCCAAACTGGCCCCCCATGAACAGCAGCGGAATGAACACGGCGATCAGCGAAAGGCTGATCGACAGCACCGTGAAGCCCACCTCGCGCGCACCCAGCAGCGCCGCCGACAGCCGGTCCATGCCGGCCTCGATATGGCGCGTCGTATTTTCCAGCACCACGATGGCGTCGTCGACGACAAAGCCGGTGGCCACGGTCAGCGCCATCAGCGACAGGTTATTCAGGCTGAACCCGAGCAGGTACATGACGCCGAAGGTGCCCAGCAACGACACCACGGTCGCCACCGCCGGCACGATGGTGGCGCGCAGGTTGCGCAGGAAGGCACTCACCACCAGCACCACCAGCAGGATCGAAATGATCAGCGTGATCTCGATCTCGTGCAGCGACGAGCGGATCGAATTGGTGCTGTCGCTGGCGATGCTAACGTTGACGTCCGGCGGCAGCTGCGCCTGCAGCGCGGGCAGTTGCGCACGCACGCTGTCGACCGTTTCGATGACGTTGGCGCCGGCTTGCGGGCGGATGATGACGATAATCGCCGGCTGGCCGTTGAACAGGCCCAGATTGTTCTGGTCCTCGACCCCATCGACCACCTCCGCCACGTCCTTGAGCCGGATGGCCGTGTCGTTGCGCCAGCCGACCACCAGGTTCTGGTAGTCGCCGGCGCTGCGTCCGCCGCTGGCGTTGGCCGACTCGGTGTAGATTTGCAGCCGGCGGCCATTGCCCTGCAAGGCGCCGCGCGGGCGGTTGGCGTTGGTGGCCTGGATGGCCGCGCGCACGTCCTCCATCGCCAGGCCGTACTGGTTCAGCGCATACGGATTGAGTTCGACGCGCACCGCCGGCAGCGAGCCGCCGCCAAGTTCCACGTCGCCCACGCCGGTGACTTGCGACAGGCGCTGCAAGACGGTGTTGGAGACGGCGTCGAACATCTGGCCGGGCGTGCGCGTGTTGGAGGTCAGCGCCAGGATCATCACCGGCGCGCCGGAGGTGTTGGCCTTGCGGTAGGTCGGATTGCTGCGCAACGTCGCCGGCAGGTCGGCCCGGCTGGCGTTGATCGCGGCTTGTACCTCGCGCGCGACCGCGTCGACATTGCGGTTCAAATCGAACTGCAAGGTGACGTTGGCCGAGCCCGTGGTGGAGCTGGACGTCATCTCGTTGACGCCGGAGATCACGCCCAGATGGCGTTCGAGCGGCGTCGCCACGCTGCTGGCCATCGTCGATGGACTGGCGCCCGGCAGCGAGGCGCTGACCGAGATGACGGGGAAATCGACCTGCGGCAGCGGCGCCACCGGCAGCACGAAGAACGCGCCGATACCCGCCAACGCGATCCCGCACGTCAGCAGGACCGTGGCGATCGGCCGCTTGACGAATGGGGACGACAGATTCACAGCGCACCGCCCTGGGCCGGCGACGATGCCGGCGGCGTTGTCGCTGGGGTTGTCGGCTTGCCGCCGCCGAACCTGCGCGCCAGGCTGTCGAAGCCCAGGTAGATGACGGGTGTCGTGAACAGCGTCAGCATCTGGCTAAGAATCAGCCCGCCGAAGATCGCCAGGCCCAGTGGCCGGCGCAGCTCCGAGCCCTCGCCCCAGCCCAGCATCAGCGGCACGGCGGCGAACAGCGCGGCCAGGGTCGTCATCAGGATGGGACGGAAGCGCAGCAGCGCGGCCTGGTGGATCGCCTCGCGCGGCGACTTGCCGCCTTCGCGTTCGGCCTCGATGGCGAAATCGATCATCATGATGGCGTTCTTCTTGACGATACCGATCAGCAGAATGATGCCGATGATGCCGATCACGCCCAGATCCTGGCCGCTGATCCACAGCGCCAGCAAGGCGCCGACGCCGGCCGACGGTAACGTCGACAGGATCGTCAACGGATGCACGTAGCTTTCATACAGCACACCGAGCACGATGTAGACGCAGACCACCGCCGCCAGGATCAGCCATAGCTGGTTCGACAGTGAGGCCTGGTAGGCGCCCGAGGCGCCGAGAAAGGTCAACGTCACCGATGCCGGGAACTTGATCTCGGCGGCCGCCTGCTTGATGCTGTCGACCGCCGTGCCGAGGGAGACGCCTGAGGCGGTGTCGAAGCCCAGCGTGGTGGCCGGATACTGCGCCACGTGCGTGACCTGCAACGGCGCCGGGCGCTCGCTGATGGTCGCCACCGCCGACAGCGGCGTGGCCTTGCCGGAACCGGTGCGAAGCTGAAGGTTGCCCAGGTCCTGCGGCGTGGTGATGTCGTCGCTGCGCGCTTCCAGGATCACGCGGTACTGGTTGGTCTCGGTGAA
>DASVTJ010000743.1:0-2111 GCA_036387635.1 Duganella sp. | reverse complement strand
TCCGCTGGCTGGATCAATCCGGCGCGCCATACCATCTGGCCGAACACCCGCCCGTGCACACCATCGAAGAAGCGCTCGCCGCCGCGCCGCGCATGCCCGGCCTGATGACCAAGAATATCTTTGCGCGCGACGGCGGCGGTAAGCGCCACTTTTTGATCATCGTGCCGTTCAATAAGCGCATCGATCTGGCCGAACTGGCGCGCGCGCTGCCATCGACGAAACTTGGCATGGCCTCTCCAGGAAGGTTGATGAAGCATCTGGGCGTCGTCCCCGGCTCGGTCAGCATCCTAGCGCTGATCAACGACAGCGATGGCGTGGTCGAGGCGGTGATCGACAAGGCCGTGTGGGACGCTCCGGCCGTCCAGGCGCACCCGTTACGGAACACCGCCACCGTGTCGATGACCCACGAAACGCTGAAGCGGTTCCTGGAGTACACCGGCCATCTCCCGCACATACTGGAGGTTCCGGGGCAGCTCACCTTCCAACTGAACTTGTAGACAATTTTCCGCATAAGGAAAGCCGGATTTCTTCGTGTACGACGTAAGGTCGCAGGTGCAATACTGAAGGCACCGATACCCTTACACGGACATACCATGTCTAAAGCCTTACTCAGAACGGCGGCGCATCCGGCACAGGATGCGGCGCCAGACCCATTGAGCGTCGCCACCGATCTGGCGAAGCGTCTGGCGGAAACCGCCAACGCCCGCGACCAGGCCGGCGGCCACGCGGCGCAAGAGCGCGAATGGATACGCGAATCCGGCCTGCTCACGCTCTCGATTCCCACCGCCTTTGGTGGCCAGGGCGCCGACTGGCCGACGGTGTACCAGGTGATACGCATCCTGGCCCGCGCCGACAGCGCGCTGGCGCACGTCTTCGGCTTTCATCACCTGCAACTGGCCGGCATTCAGCTGTATGGATCGGCGCCCCAGCAGCGCCGCTTCCTGACGCAGACGGTAGAAGAAAATCTTTTCTGGGGCAACGCGCTCAATCCACTCGATCGTCGCACCACCGCCGTCGATGCCGATTACGGCTTCATCCTTGATGGCGTCAAGAGCTTCTCATCGGGGTCGGTGGGCTCCGACTGGTTGACCATCTCGGCGTGGCACGCGCAAACCGAGACCGCCTTGATCGGCGTGGTGCCGACCCGTCAGGAAGGCGTGGCCGTGCAAGCCGACTGGGACGCCTTCGGCCAGCGCCAGACCGACAGCGGCAATGTCCACTTCGACCAGGTGTCGCTGCCGGCGACCCAGGTGCTGCAAGCGCCGGGACACCAAGCTACGCCGCAGGCGACGCTGCGTTCGCAGGTGGCACAGCTGATCATGGCCAATCTTTATCTCGGCATCGGCGAAGGCGCCTTCGAGGCGGCGCGCGCCTACACGCTGAACGAGGCGCGGCCATGGTTCGCATCCGGCCTGGCGTCGGCCGCCGCCGATCCGCTGATCCAGCACCGTTTCGGCCAGCTGTGGCTCAAGCTGCGGCCGGCGGCGGTGTTGGCCGACCACGCGGCGCAGCAGTTGGATACGCTGTTCCGATTGGGTAGCGCAGTAACCGCCCAGCAGCGTGGCGAATTGGCCGTCGCAGTGGCCGAGGCCAAAGTACTGGCGCACGTGGCCGGCATCGACGTCAGCAACCAGATGTTCGAGCTGACCGGCGCGCGCTCGACCTCTGCCCGCTATGGCTACGACAGGTTCTGGCGCAACGTGAGGGTGCACACCTTGCACGACCCGGTCGACTACAAGATTCGCGACCTCGGACGCTTCGCGCTTGATGGCACGGTGCCGGACCCCACGGCCTACTCCTGATTGTCGATCCAATGACCACCTCACCACTGATTCGCATCACCCATGCGAGCAAGAAGTTCGCGCTGCCCGACGGCGGCGCCTTCGACGCCGTGCGCGACGTCTCGCTGTCGGTCGACCAGGGCGACATCTTCGGCTTGATCGGCAAGAGCGGCGCCGGCAAATCGACCTTGCTACGCCTGATCAATCTACTCGAACGCCCCGACCACGGCATGATCGAAGTCGATGGCCGCGAGCTGACATCGCTGAACAAACGCGATCTGCGCGACGCCCGCCGCAACATCGGCATGATCTTCCAGCAGTTTAATCTGC
>DASVTJ010000742.1:0-2525 GCA_036387635.1 Duganella sp. | reverse complement strand
CGCCGGTCGACGCGGCCACCTGGCCGAGGCGGTCGATGAAGGTCATCATCATGTTCTTGACGGTGAGCTTGACGTCCGACAGGCTGTGCTTGAGCTGGCCCTGCTTATAGATGACCTCTTTCAGGCTGCGCGTGGCTTCCTCGAGCGCGCGCACGTCGAGCGGACCGGCGATCAGGTTTTGCACCGATTCGATCTGGCCGCGCAGCCAGCTGTCGTCGTCGAGCAGTTCGCTGACGTTTTCCAGCAGCAGCTTGAACAGGCGCAGCAGCAATTCCTGCTGCTCGCCGCTGTCGCCGCCGCGCAGCTCGATCTGGAAGCACAATTGTTTCAGGCGCAGGCCGATCTCGGCCAAGGCCTCCTCGCTGTGGCCCAGCCTGGTGGCCGCGCCCAAGGATTCGGCCTCGGCCACCAGCACCGGCGCCCCGCTCAGCAGCGATGCGACGGCGAAGGTGAGGGTGCGGCTGAGCAGGTCGCGCAGCACCCGGCTTTGTTCGTCGTCGCCGCCGACGCCAGCCACCTCGATGCCTTTTTTGCCGACGAAATGGCGCTCGACCAGTTGCGACAGCGTCTTGGCGTAGCCTTCCCAGTCGCGCGTTTTGACGGCGCGGTTGAAGCGGCGGCCGAAATCGGCCAGGTCGCCGGTGTTTTCGGTCAGGCGCGTGGCGAACTGGCTGAGCACCGATTCGGGGCCGGGGTCGGCGCTGCCAACTGCGGCGGGGGCGGGAGCGGGGACGGGATCGACGATGCCGGCGATCTCGTTATAAATGGCCCGGTACGCTTCCGGCGTCGGCGCGATGCGCCGCACCGCCAGGCGCCGGAACGCCTCGCGGGCGATGTCGGCCGGATTCTGCTCGGGAGTGGATGGTTTGGACATATGACACGCGGCCTTTAAAAGGTTCTCTGATTACCACCATGATAATGCCGTGTCTCACGTGGCAATGCCCGGATAAGGGGCGGGAAGACGGCTTTCATCACGGAATTAACCATGTGCAATCCGTCAACCTTGGCGGTGGTGGATCCCGACTGCAATCGGCTTGTTGATCCGGTATCTTAACCGCGCACAACGAAGCGCCGTCGCGTAATTACTCGATCAGTTGGTTTTTGATCGCATAGTGCGTCAATTCGGCGCTGTTTTTGAGTTTCATCTTGACCAGCAGGCGGGCGCGGTACTCGCTGACGGTCTTGACCGACAGCGACAGTTCCTTGGCGATCATGCCGACCGTCTTGCCGGAGGCGATCATCGTCAAGGTCTGGTATTCGCGGTCCGACAGGGTGTCGTGCGGGGGCGCCTCGTGGTCGTCGCCGACGTGGTTGGCCAGCTCCTGCGCCAGCGCCGCGCTGATGTATTTGAGGCCTTCGGCGACCTGGCGGATCGCCGTCACCAGTTCGCGCGGCGCGCTCTGCTTAGTCAGATAGCCGGAGGCGCCGGCCTTGAGCGAGCGGATCGCGTACTGGTCCTCGCGGTGCATCGACAGCATCAGCACCGCCATCTCCGGCTTTTCCTTTTTGATCTGCTTGAGCACCTCGATGCCGCTGCGGTCGGGCATGGAAATGTCGAGCAGCATCACCTGGCAATCGGACTTGCGGAACAGCTTGATCGCGTCGAGGCCGTTCTCGGCCTCGCCAGCCACGACGATGTCGCGCGTCTCGGCCAGGATTTGTTTCAAGCCCTCGCGCACGATGGCGTGGTCGTCGGCGATGAAGACCTTGATGATGGCTTTTTCTGTCATGGGGGATTTTCTTTACTTTTTATAGACGCGCCGTGACATTATTTCACACTGACAATATTTTCTCCAGTTATTGTCGCGCCTGCGGCGGCGATGCCACAACAGGCATCCGGCGGCGCGCGGCGACATGCTTGCGTTGCCTTACGTTGCCTTGCGTTGCGCTGTCGCTAGCCGCCGGCCAGCTTGATCTTGATGGCGACCACGGTGCCGCCGCCGGCCGCGTGGCTCAAGGTCAGCGTGCCGCCAAGCGCGCTGGCGCGCTCGGCCATGCCGCGCAGCCCGAACGAGGCCGGCTTGGCGCGGTCGGCCTGGCCGATGCCGACGCCGTTGTCGCCGATCTTGAGCGACACGTGGTGCCGCAGCCGCGCCAGCTCGACGGTGACCCGGGTGGCGTTGGCGTGTTTGGCGATGTTGGTCAGCGCCTCCTGGGCGATGCGGAACAGTGCCGTGGCCTGGTCGTTGTCGAGCGCGATGTCGCGCTGGTTGGCGCAGAAGGTGCTGGGCACGCCTGCCTGCTTCTCGAACTCCTTGACCTGCCATTCGAGCGCGGCCGCCAGGCCCAGGTCGAGCAGGGCGGGGCGCAGGTCGAGCGAAATGCGGTGCACGGCGTCGATGGTGCGGTCGACCAGGGCGTCGACGTAGTCGGTTTTCTGGCGCATCTCGCGCAGCACCGGATCGCGGTCGTCGAGGCGGGCGGACAGCATCGCCAGCGCCATCTTGATCGCGGTCAGGTTGCCGCCCAGTTCATCGTGGATTTCGCGGGCGATGCGGGTGCGCTCCTGTTCCTTGACGCGGTCG